>JANMDS010000475.1:0-6904 GCA_031376405.1 Betaproteobacteria bacterium | reverse complement strand
AATCCGCTAATACCAGGGAGCACGATATCGAGGAAAACGAGATCAATTTCCTGTGTTTCGAGCAGCTCGAGCGCGGCCTCACCTGTGAATGCTTCAAATACTTGCGCTTTGTTTTGCTGCATCATGCGGCCCAAAACTGTGACGACCGTACGCGAATCGTCAACGATGAGTACTTTCGAACCTTCCGCTGCCGTCGGTCGTGGCCGTGCACGGCGCTCGCCGCCTGCCGAAGCATCGTATGAAACAGAAGGTTGAGCGCTGCGCCGCCGCAGCAATCGATCAAGTAGAGACATCACAAAAGTGTATGCCGAAGCGCGCATAGTTAGCAAAAGTTTGCGACAAAAGGTCGCGCCATTGTTCCCTGTTCGCAACTAAAGCGCACCCATTTTCTGAGACTCACAGCCCCGATACGTGGAATTTTTGATTTATGACCTCTGGCTTTTTGAGCGAAACATGCGCCACTACAATGCGCAAAGAGATCCCATAACGCGAGAAAAATTAGGAGAAATTTGATGCATCACACCTTTAACCACGCGCTCGTCATCGGCGCTTGCATAATAACTACACCGATTGCCTCTGCGCAATTGGCCGCGAGTTGCAATACGTTCTCTCAGGGCACCCCTGCGGGCGTTGCGCTGCGCGCCGAGCCTGTTGCAGGGGACTTGACTAGGCCTCCAGGCGTAACCACTGGGCCTATGCTCTCCGCGCATTGCATCGTGAA
Organism: Betaproteobacteria bacterium; assembly: GCA_031376405.1. Taxonomy (GTDB): domain Bacteria; phylum Pseudomonadota; class Gammaproteobacteria; order Burkholderiales; family Casimicrobiaceae; genus JANMDS01. The sequence goes on along the minus strand of JANMDS010000475.1, from coordinate 6,183 downwards.
CGGTAAGTTTGGTGAGCGCAAAGGTGTTGACGGTAAGGATTACCACACGGGCTTTCAGCTCCGCTTGCCCTCCGCGTGGAATGGCCGCTTGCTCTATCAAGGCGGCGGCGGAAACGACGGCATCGTACGTCCTGCGGTAGGACCGCAAGCCACCGCAGGTTACGCGCTCAATCGCGGTTTCGCGGTGGTCACTACGGACGCCGGCCATCAAGGCGCATCCGCTGATTTTGGTTTTGATCCGCAAGCTCGGCTCGATACGGCCTATCCCGCGCACGATCGCGTGGCCACGCTCGCTAAAAAGCTCGTTGCCGATTACTACGGCAAGCCGATTAACAAATCGTATTTCATCGGCTGCTCCGGCGGTGGACGACAGGGCATGATGTTTACCCAGCGCTTCCCCGAGCATTTCGATGGCGTGATTGCGATGGCGCCGGCCATGCGGGTTTCAAAACACGCCACGATCGCCGCCGCGTGGGACACACAAACGCTGAACGCGATTGCCCCAAAAAATGCTGAGGGCCACACTATTTTGGCCAATTCATTTTCTAATGACGATCTCGCGCTGGTGCGCAATGGTATTGTGGAGCGCTGCGATGCGGCCGATGGTGCAGTGGATGGTTTGATATCGAACCCAGCGGCTTGCAACTTCGATCCCCGCGCACTGCAATGTGCGGGCGAGAAAACAGCGCAGTGCCTAAGCGCACCGCAGGTCGGCGCATTGAAAAAAATGTTCGCCGGTCCGCAAACGAGCAGCGGCAGTCCGATCTACTTTTCGTGGCCGTGGGATGCTGGCATTGGGCATCCACAAAACGATTGGCGGGCTTGGAAGTTGGGTAATTCACAAACGAAAGATGCGAACTCGCGGCATGTTTTCCTCATGCAAGATGCGTTGCAGGCTCGGTTCATTTCACCTCCTGATCGATCATTTACCATGCTTAAATTTGATTTTGATCGCGACCCATCGCGTATGGACTATCACTCGTGGATTTACGATACCGCCTACGATGTAGAGCTCAAAGGCTATAAAGCGCGTGGTGGCAAATTGCTCTTCGCACACGGCATGGCCGATCCAATTTTTTCGCCAAACGAAATGATTGATTACTACCAACGCTTGAGCACGACCCACGGCGAAAGCGTGCGCGATTGGTCACGGCTCTTTCTCATCCCAGGCATGGGTCATTGTTCGGGTGGCGCGGCAACAGACGTGTGGGATGGTTTGAGCGCGCTTGTTGATTGGGTAGAGCAGGGCAAAGCGCCGGAGTCCATCGTGGCCTCGGGCAGTGCGGTGTTCCCAGGGCGTACGCGGCCCCTATGCGCATTCCCAAAATATGCGCATTACAACGGCAGCGGCGATATTGAAAGCGCGGCGAACTTTACGTGTCGAGACAACGCGCGTTGAAGGATCTTCTACAACATCGAAACAGCGTGATTTTCAGGAGATAAGTTTGAAAATGCGCCTATTTCGCGCCGCAGGTTTTACGTTTATCAGCGTATCGATGCGTAACGCAGCGTGCGAACTAAACTGCACGCTATGAAACCAAAAATGATTGCCCGCATTCTCCTCGCTCTGATCGCAGCGGCGTATGGAGCGTGGCAGTTGCATGGGAGCCAGCAAAACGATAGCGCGCAAAGTCAAACTGCTACACGGCAAGAACATCGGCAAGGTGGTGGTAGTCACCCAGCGATGAGCCAGCAGGCTGGCGATTTTGATTACTATTTGGTGAGCCTATCGTGGTCTCCCGCCTATTGCAGTACCCATCCACAAGACAAAAATCAGTGTGGCGGTCGCGGGTTCGGCTTTGTTTTGCATGGGTTATGGCCGCAAAAATCCTCCGGCGGATACCCAGAAAATTGCCCAGTTAGTAGCGATCCGAGCCGCGCGATGGTGCAAAAGACGATGGCCTTTATGCCGAGTGAGAAGTTAATCAATCATGAGTGGACCAAGCACGGTACGTGCACCGGGCTCACCGGTGATCAGTATTTAGCGTTGGCGGATAAAGCGTATTCCGCAATCAATATTCCTGTGGTGTTTCAAAACCCTGCGAAAAATTCCGATATGAGCGTTCCCCAAATTATCGCTGCATTTACCCAGGCAAACCCATTGATTTCCGAACAAAACTTGAGCATAAAGTGCTCGAAAGGTGAGCTCGAAGAAGTGCGCTTTTGTGTGGATAGGCAATTAACACCGAAAGCGTGCGGCAAAGGCGTGCGCACGCAATGTGGAAAAGAACGGTGCTCGTGCGTGCCATGCGGTAGCGATTCACAACATGCTGAAGAAAGAAAATGACCATTTCTCAGTAGATAATGTTTAGGAAGCATCTTTTTTACGCCGCAGGTTTCTAGTTGTCTTTATGTGTTGGCTATAGATTGACTTGTTCACTTTCGTCCCGTTTTCCCGCTACATCTACGTAGATTGGGTTAGCGAGCTTTGGGTTGTCGGAAAGGCGCTGTGCGATGGAAATGGTTCGATGGCTGATCGGCGGCGGGCTCTGCGCAGGCGCGCTCCCGCGGTACGAGGGATCGCTTCGGGTACGGTAACGTCCCCAGCGAAACACTCCTCGCGTGCTTACGCGCGGGTCACGCAACCGGACAGGTTCTGGACTTCCGTTGGCTACTATTCTGTTGTCGGCTCATTCGCGTTGTATTTAGCGTTCGAGGTTTTCACGTTTACGTTTGATTAACGCCTTCATGCCTATCTACCCGCGGCGCAAAAACAGCACTTTTTGAGCGATATCTCCCAGAAAAGTGCTGCTTTTTCTGAGCATGCAGTGAGACGTTATAACCGCAAATGCTGCAACGCAGCAAGCCTGCGGCCACACTCTCTATAATCGGGCAAAACGGAAAACTATAAGCCCATGGAACTCAATAAATCCTTCGACCCGCAGGCCATCGAACAAAAGTGGTATCCCATCTGGGAGCAAGCGGGCTATTTTCAGCCGAAAGTTTCGTGCGATACCCCGAGCTATTGCGTGCAATTGCCGCCGCCCAACGTAACGGGTACGCTGCACATGGGCCACGCCTTTCAGCAAACGCTGATGGACACACTCATTCGGTACCACCGCATGCAAGGCCACAACACCAACTGGGTAGTAGGCACGGATCACGCCGGTATCGCCACGCAAATTGTGGTGGAGCGGCAATTGCAAGCGGCTGGGCAATCGCGGCACGATCTGGGGCGCGAACAATTTGTAAAGCGGGTGTGGGAATGGAAAGAGCAAAGTGGCTCAACCATCACGCGGCAAATGCGACGCTTGGGCGGCAGTGCGAATTGGGGCTTTGCCGATGCCAGCGGAGCAAACCAAGGTTACTTCACGATGGACAATCATATGTCCAAAGGCGTGGTGGAAACCTTCGTGAAGCTGCACGAAGAAGGCTTGATTTATCGCGGCAAACGGCTGGTGAATTGGGACCCGGTGTTGCAATCGGCCGTGAGCGAATTGGAGGTAGAAGCCACCGAGCGCGATGGCACGATGTGGCATATTTTGTATCCGTTTAGCGATGGCCCCATTGGAGAAATGCGAGGCATGCATATCGCCACCACGCGCCCAGAAACCATGCTCGCGGATGGAGCGTTGTGCGTACACCCAGAAGATGATCGCTACAAACATTTGGTAGGCAAGTTTGTAGATTTGCCCTTATGTAATCGCAAAATTCCCATCATCGCCGATGATTTTGTAGACCGCGAATTTGGCTCGGGCTGCGTAAAAATCACCGGCGCCCACGATTTCAACGACTACGCCTGCTCGCTGCGCCACGATTTGCCGCTGATTACGATTTTCACGCTTGATGCCAAGATTAACGAAAACGGCCCCGCCGCCTATCGTGGAATGGATCGCTTCGATTGCCGCAAAGCCGTGCTCGCCGATTTAGAAGTCCAAGGCTTCCTGCAAAAAGCGGTGAAGCATAAGCACATGGTGCCGATTTGCGAACGCACGGGCCAAGTCGTTGAGCCGATGCTCACTGACCAATGGTTCGTTGCCATGAGCAAACCCACTGCGAAACACGCAGGCGGGCTCGCGGGGCGCGCGCTTGATGCGGTTAAAACGGGCGCTGTGAAATTCGTGCCCGAGCATTGGAGCGCAACCTACAACCATTGGCTCGAAAACATTCACGATTGGTGTATCTCGCGGCAACTCTGGTGGGGGCACCAGATTCCGGCGTGGTATGACGATGCGGGTAATGTGTACGTCGGCAGAAGTGAAGAAGAAGTGCGTGCGAAAAACCCGTCACTCGTCACCGGTCACACGTCACTTAGAAGAGATCCCGACGTGCTCGATACCTGGTTTTCCTCCGCGCTCGTGTGCCACACCACGCTCGGCTGGCCGGACATGACGCGTTTTGAGGCAGACAAACACTATTTGCCGTCGAACGTGCTCGTCACCGGCAACGACATCATCTTCTTCTGGGTCGCGCGCATGATCGTGATGACCTTGCACTTCACAGATTGCGTGCCATTCAAAGACGTGTACATCAACGCGATGGTGCGCGATGCCGAAGGCAATAAGATGAGTAAATCTAAGGGCAATGTGCTCGATCCGATTGATCTAGTCGATGGCATTGAGCTCGAGCCTCTGGTGAAGAAATCCATGACCGGTTTGATGCTCGCCAGCCACCAAGAAAAAGCCGAAAAATACGTTCGCAAAAATTTCCCGAATGGCATTCCTGCGTATGGCGCAGATGCCGTGCGATTTACGTTCGCTTCGCTTTCCAATTTGTCGATCACGCTCAATTTTGATTTGAGCCGCTGCGAAGGCTATCGCAATTTCTGCAATAAGCTGTGGAATGCAACCCGCTTCGTGTTGATGAATGTGGAAGGTAAAGATTGTGGTGTGGACGCCGCGCTACCGGTTACGCTCTCCGCCATTGATAAGTGGATCATCTCGCGCTTGCAAATCACGGAGCGTGATGTACGCGCTGGGCTCGATACCTATCGGTTCGATCTCGCTTCGAAAGCGCTCTACGAATTTGTGTGGGACGAATATTGCGATTGGTATGTGGAATGCGCAAAAACCCAAATTGCCCAAGCGGAAAAAGCGGGTGACGAGGTCAGCGCGCGGGGCACGCGTCGCACGCTGGTGCGTGTGCTTGAATCGACCTTGCGTTTAGCGCACCCGATTATCCCGTTTATCACCGAAGAGCTTTGGCAATCGGTCGCGCCGTTTGCAGGCAAAACAGGCAACAGTGTGTCGCTTGAGCCGTATCCCGCGCCACAGCTAGACAAAATTGACGCAGCGGCTTGTGAAGAAATGCGCAAGTTGCAAGCCTTAGTGAGCGCCACGCGGGCCTTGCGCAGCGAAATGAAGCTCTCGCCAGCGGAGCGCGTGCCGATGCTCGTCACCGGCGATCAAACCATGTACAACACCTTCGCGCCCCACTTGGCCGCGTTAGGTAAGTTGAGCGCAGTGAAGCGCGTTGAAGCGCTGCCTCAATCCGATGCGCCGGTGCAAATCGTGGGCGATTTCAGGATGATGCTGGAAATTGAGATCGACCCGGTAGCAGAACGCGCCCGTTTGCAAAAAGAAATTACCCGGCTTGACGGCGAAATTACCAAAGCCACCGCCAAACTCGGCAACGAAAGTTTTGTCGCTCGTGCACCAGCGGCGGTGCTCGCTCAAGAAAAAGAGCGGCTGGCTGGGTTTACGGCAACGCGGGATAAGATGGCTTCGCAGTTAAAGGGGCTTAGTTAGTCGCAGCCGCTTGCCTTCTGCTGAGTAAAAAATTTCCTCCGACGAATGCAGTCGGAGTTTTTTTCTGGCAGTAACAAACTAGTGTTTCCTAAGAGCATTTGCCTTCCCGTTTGCGAAACTAATTTACGGGCAGCGCTGTTTCAAACTTCACCTGCTTTAAAGAAAAACTCGAACGTATCTTATCTACACCTGGGATTTTTGTTAGATGATCGAGCACGAGACGTTCATAGGCTTGCACATCTTTGACGATAACGTGGAGCAAATAGTCGGCATCGCCCGTCATCAAAAAGCACTCCACCACTTCGGGGCGATCTAAGATTGCAGCCTCAAACGTTTTGAGCGCTTTGTCAATTTGGCGGCTCAAGGTGACGAAAAGCAGTACGTTCACAGTAAGTCCGATTTTATTGGGGTTTACAAGCGCCACGTATTTTTCAATCACGCCCGCTTCTTCCAGCCTGCGCACCCGCGCGAGACAGGCCGAGGGCGAAAGGTGCAC
>JANMDS010000484.1:0-7381 GCA_031376405.1 Betaproteobacteria bacterium | reverse complement strand
AGCGCACCACTAAAGCGCTCCCGTTCGATCCAACAATACCAAAAATCAGTCCCCCTCGCCACCTCGCCCCAAGCCTCGTGGCGATTTTTTTTGTGAAACAGACGTTACGTTCTCGATGGAGACCTCTGCACGACTGGCGTTTTACGAAACTTACCCAAAACACCGTCATTCCGGCGAATGCCGGAATCCAATTTTGTTTCGTAAAAACAAACATTTAGAGCTTGCGCTTACGAACGAAATTGGACACCGGCCTGCGCCGGTGCGACAAACCTTAGTTATGCAGAGGTCTCATGGAAAAGTTGGCTATGCAACTCAGATCAAGTCGGCGCTAGTTTGATTAATCGTAAGGACAACAATATGGAAGGTCGAGGCTTATGAAAGAACACACGCTCAATTTATCCGATCGCTTCGACGCAGTTCGATTTTGTGACCAAAACGGCTATTGGGCGGGCGAGATTGCCCCGTCACTATTAGATCGTGTGCTCGATTTTGCCGAGATCGACACACCAATTACTGCTTCATTAAAGGGCTCAAAAAATGAGCACTTTCAACGCGCTATTCAAATGACCTCAAGCGGTGTACTCACGCTCATGTGTGAGCGTTGCGCACGAGATTTTTTGTATGAGATTGATAGCGCTTCGACTGTTTGGATTGCATCCGACGAAGCTGATATCGACTCTATCGAGTCAACCATAAGCGAAGAAGATGATGTAGTACTAGCGTTGGAGGTGTCATCTGCGATACAATTGTTGGAAGATGAAGTGCTATTGGCAATTCCTTATTCGCCTCGGTGTAAAAAAGTGGATTGTGAAGTAGTGAAGATTTAAATTAATAGAGTTGCTGCGGAGTTTTAAGTCATGGCTGTTCAACAGAATAAGAAGTCCCCGTCGAAGCGCGGTATGCACCGAGCGCACGATTTTCTCACTAACCCACCGTTGGCTGTAGAGCCTACGACTGGTGAGGTTCATCGGCGGCATCACATTAGCCCTACGGGATACTACCGAGGCAAAAAAGTGATCTCCGTTAAAACGGACGAGTAAACCCATACACCGCGTCTACCTGCGGTGTAGTTTTGCAACAGTGTTAAAGTAGAAAACCGGACAACGTCCGGTTTTTTATATGCAGGAAGCTAAACGCGTGACAATAACGGTAGCAATCGATGCAATGGGTGGTGACCACGGGCCTTCAGTGACGCTGCCTGGGGCTTTTGCATTTCTCTCTAAACACGTAACCGCGAAAGCGATTCTTGTTGGTGATGAGCCGACGCTATCAACGCAGCTCGCTCGGGCGGAGGCTGGCGTTCGCAATCGCATCGAAGTGGTGCACACTACTGAAGTGGTGGGCATGGATGAGTCGCCCACTTCGGCATTGAAGAACAAGAAGAATTCCTCAATGCGCGTTGCGATTAACCTGGTGAAAGAAGGCCGCGCGCAAGCCTGCGTAAGCGCGGGGAACACGGGCGCACTCATGGCCACTGCACGTTTTGTGCTGAAAATGTTGCCCGGAATCGATCGCCCGGCAATCGCCTCGTCGCTACCTTCGCAAACTGGCGAAACCCTCATGCTTGACCTCGGTGCAAATGTAGATTGCACGCCAGAACACTTATGTCAGTTCGCCATCATGGGTGCGGCTCTTGAAAGCGCCTTACGTCACGATCCGAACCCGAAAGTGGGTTTGTTAAACATTGGTGAAGAAGAAATCAAGGGTAACGAGACGGTGAAGCTCGCTGCAGAATTAATTCGGGCAACGGACCTTAACTTTATCGGTAATGTCGAGGGTAACGACATTTATAAAGGCACTGCTGATGTTGTAGTGTGCGATGGCTTCGTCGGTAATGTCGCGCTTAAATCTTCCGAAGGCCTGGCTAAAATGTTGGGAGATTTTTTAAAACAAGCATTTACTAAAAATCTTTTCACCAAGTTCGCAGCGGCGTTGGCCATGCCTGTACTAAAAACGTTCAAGGATCGGATTGATCCGCGAATGTACAACGGCGCGACGTTGATAGGCTTGCGAGGCGTGGTTCTAAAAAGTCACGGCTCTGCCGACGCATTATCGTTTGAAACGGCAATCACCAAAGCCTACGCTGAAGTGGAAGAAAACGTCCTCGAACGCATCACGGAGCGCATAGAAAAACTGCAAGCGCAGCGCGCGGCTGCATCGAACACTGGAACGCCTGCTGCATGACAGCCACGACGCGGTACTGCAGAATTGCAGGCGTGGGCAGCGCGCTGCCTGCAAGGCGCGTAACAAATCACGAACTAACCGAGCGTGTGGACACGTCTCACGAATGGATCGTCTCGCGCAGCGGTATTGAAGCCCGGCACATCGTAGACGAGGCCACTAATACGTCTGATTTGGCCGTTACAGCCGCAAATGCTGCACTGCTCGCTGCTGGCAACAGTGCTTGCGAAATTGACTTAATCATTGTCGCCACCACCACGCCGGACATGCAGTTTCCTTCAACGGCTTGTATCGTGCAGGATAAGCTCGGGAATTCGCTCGCCGCTGCCTTTGATATCCAGGCGGTATGTTCGGGTTTTGTGTATGCATTGCATGTTGCTAACAGCCTCGTTGTCTCCGGTGCGCATGCGCGCGCGTTGGTGATTGGCGCTGAAATTTACTCGCGCATTCTTGATTGGTCTGACCGAAGCACTTGCGTGCTCTTTGGCGATGGCGCCGGGGCCGTCGTGCTCGAAGCGTCGTCGAAGCCAGGTATTTTGGCAACGGACGTTCGCGCGGACGGAACGCAGCGCGGGGCACTCGCGGTTCCGGGCCAATTGCGCAACGGTGAAATTTTTGGCTCGCCTTTCGTTCAGATGAACGGCCAAACCGTCTTCAAATTTGCGGTAGAAAAAATGGCGGCTACCGCCACGGCCTGCTTAGAAAAAGCGGGCGCATCTCACATTGATTGGCTCATCCCCCATCAAGCTAACATTCGCATCATGGAATCCACCGCTAAGCGCTTGGGTGTGCCGCTTGAAAAGTTAATTGCCACAGTTTCTCAGCATGGAAATACCTCCGCCGCTTCTATCCCGCTGGCGCTTGACGTTGCCGTGCGTGATGGACGCATACAGCGCGGGGATCGATTGCTTCTCGTCGGTGTGGGCGGTGGCTTTACTTGGGGTTCGGTCTATTTGGAGTATTGATGAAGCTTGCATTCGTATTTCCAGGACAAGGTTCGCAATCTGTTGGCATGTTGAACGGGTTTGGGGATAACGCCGCCGTCGCTTCAGCGATGAAAGTAGCGAGCGATGCCCTCGATCAAGATTTGGTTGCGCTAATCGCCAACGGCCCAGAAGAAGCGCTGGCCCGGACGATAAATACGCAACCGCTGATGCTCGCCGCAGATGTCGCGTTTTATCGGGCCTGGCTTGCTGCAGGTGGGCCAACGCCATCGGTTATGGCTGGACATAGCTTGGGCGAATACGCAGCGCTCTGTGCCGCCGGCGGTATTGCACTTGGCGATGCGACCAAGCTTGTTCGCTTTCGGGCGGAAGCGATGCAAAGTGCGGTGCCCGAGGGTGTGGGCGCGATGGCGGCAATCTTAGGCTTATCTGATGCTGACGTAATCGCCTCGTGTGCCCAAGCCCAACAATCTGAGATATGCGAAGCGGTGAACTTCAACGCACCTTCGCAAGTGGTAATCGCCGGGCATCGTTCGGCAGTAGAGCGGGCGATTGAAATCGCTAAGACTAAGGGCGCGAAGCGTGGCGTGTTGCTGCCTGTTTCTGCCCCGTTTCATTCCTCACTGCTATTGCCTGCAGCCGAAAATTTAGGGAGATATCTGTCAAAAACGGCTCTTTTTACGCCGCAGGTATTGGTACTTCACAACGTAGATGTTTCTTACGCCGGTGCGCCGGACGCGATTCGAGCGGCGCTTTCTAAGCAAGCCGCCAGCGCAGTGCGTTGGGGTGAGACCATTCAAAAAATGGCTCAGTCTGGTGTGACGCATATTATTGAGTGTGGGCCGGGCAAAGTGCTCGCCGGCCTCACTAAGCGCATCGCTCCAGAACTGCAAATGCTTTCGTTAAACGACAACGCCTCGCTCGAAGCATCCCTGCATGCCGTAATCACCGCCGCATAGAGCCAAAGTAAAGGGAAATCATCATGGAAAAAAGAGTTGCCTTAGTAACCGGCGCTACGCGCGGTATCGGCGCGGCCATTGCCACGGCGTTGGCCAAATCTGGGCATGTAGTTGTCGGCACTGCCACCACATCGGAAGGCGCGCAGAAAATATCTGCTGCCTTAGCCGCAGCGGGTGCCGCCGAAGGCAGCAAAGGCGTCATGTTAAACGTCACCGATGGCACGGCGTGTGAGGCCACGCTCAAAGAGATTGAGGCTACATCGGGCGTGGTCACAATCCTCGTCAACAACGCGGGTATTACGCGCGACGGACTTATTATGCGCATGAAAGACGACGATTGGGATGCCGTATTTAATACCAATCTCAAGCCAATTTTTCAGCTAAGTCGTAGCGTAGTGCGGGGCATGATGAAAGCGCGTTTTGGCCGTATTATCAATATAGGTTCCGTAGTAGGCAGCATGGGGAACGCCGGACAAGTGAACTACGCCGCTGCCAAAGCAGGCTTGGTAGGCTTGACCAAATCGCTCGCCCAAGAAATCGGTAGCCGTGGCATTACAGTAAATTGCGTAGCGCCCGGCTTTATCGACACTGACATGACGCAAGCTTTACCCGAAGCCGCGCGTACCGCGCTCACCGCCCGCATTCCTGCTGGCAGATTGGGTACGCCTGATGATATTGCCAACGCGGTTGGGTTTTTGGTAAGCGAAGGCGCGGGCTACGTGACTGGGGTTACCTTACACGTCAACGGCGGTATGTACATGGCCTAAATGAATGCAACAAAACTTCTCTATGCAAGGCATAGAGTTTTTGTTCTAAAATGCAGACTCTTTGCCGCTTCGGCGGTATTATTGGAATCACACTTAAAAACATGAGTGATATTGAGCAACGCGTAAAAAAGATTGTCGCTGACCAACTCGGCGTCGCCGAAGCAGAGATCAAAACAGAATCCTCCTTTGTCGACGATCTGGGCGCAGATTCGCTGGACACAGTGGAATTGGTCATGGCGCTTGAAGAAGAGTTCGGCACGGAAATCCCCGATGAAGATGCGGAGAAGATCACCACCGTGCAGCAGGCCATCGATTACGTTACAAAAAACAAGAAGTAAAACCAAACCTGCGGCGTAAAAAAGCCAGTTTTTAGGGCAAATCGCCGCGAAATTGAGAGTGGGCGCTTCGGCGCCCCTTACAGTTTTTTAGGGGTGCGCAGGGCTTACGCGTTGTGCCGCCCAACGCACCGCAGCCTACGAATCATGATCGTTGCGTTGAAGGCAACTCACTATGAATGTAAACCGTAACCGTCGCGTTGTTGTGACCGGTCTTGGCATTGTCTCCCCTGTGGGGATCGGCGTGCAAACCGCCTGGGCCGCCATTACCGCTGGGCAATCGGGGATAGCAAAAATCACCCGCTTCGATGCTTCTGCCTACGCCACCCACTTCGCTGCCGAGGTAAAAAACTTCGATGCGGCACTCTACATGTCTGCCAAAGAAGTGCGCCGGTACGACACCTTTATTCACTACGCGCTCGCCGCCGCCAAAGAAGCACTATCCGACGCAAGCATCCCTGCCAACCCGGATTACGCCGAACGCGTGGGAGTTAACATAGGCTCAGGCATTGGCGGTCTACCGATGATTGAAGACACCGCCTACGCCTTAAAAGAGGGTGGCCCACGCAAGATATCCCCATTTTTCATCCCAGGCTCGATTAGCAACATGCCTGCCGGTTTGGTTTCTATTACCTACGGCTTCAAGGGCCCTAATTTAGGCTGCGTATCGGCCTGCAGTACGGCGAATCACTCTATCGGGGATGCGATGCGCGCCATTGAATACGGTGACGCCGATGTAATGATTGCCGGTGGTAGCGAATCCACCATTTGCGGCTTGGCTATTGGTGGCTTTAACGCCGCGCGCGCCTTGTCCACACGTAACGACGATCCGGCCACGGCCAGCCGTCCGTGGGATGCTGGGCGCGATGGCTTTGTGCTGGGCGAAGGCTGCGGCCTACTCGTGCTCGAAGAATATGAGCATGCCAAAAAGCGCGGCGCAAAGATTTACTGCGAGATGGCTGGCTACGGCGCGAGTTCCGACGCTTATCACATCACCGCGCCACGCGAAGATGGCGACGGAGCGCGCCGCTGCATGATTGCTGCGATGAAAAATGGCGCACTCAACGCCGACCAAATCGATTACGTCAACGCCCACGGTACTTCTACGCCGTTGGGCGATATCGCTGAGGCCGGTGCGGTGTCAAAAGCGCTTGGCGATCATGCCAAAAAAGTGGCTGTGAGCTCCACCAAGTCCATGACCGGCCACTTGCTCGGCGCCGCCGCTGGTATCGAAGCGGTGTTTTCGGTGATGGCGCTGCACACCAACACCGCGCCGCCCACAATCAACCTGCACGATCAAGACCCCGCCGTCACACTCGATCTCGTGCCCAACACCGCGCGTCAGATGAATATTGATGTCGCGATGTCCAATAGTTTTGGGTTTGGTGGCACGAACAGCACGCTCATTTTTGAGCGGATGCGGTAGGAAACGGCGTTAACGCAGAGGCGCGAAGAACGTAGCGCTCGAAGAGGAAAACATAAGGAGTTTTCTTAATTGTTTCGGGCGGATGTCTTGTAAGTTCGTTCGGTTTTCCTCTGCACGCTCTTCGTACTCTGCGTCTTTGCGCTAAAAGATTTTTGACCTTGTTTTTGAATTGTTCTTAATAATAATCCCATGAAGTTAGTTGTTCACAAATACGGCGGCACTTCCGTCGGCTCCACAGAGCGCATCCAAAACGTCGCCCGTCGCGTGGCCAAATGGCAGCGCGCGGGCTATCAAGTGGTGGTCGTGCCCTCGGCGATGTCCGGCGAAACCAATCGCTTGATCGGTTTAGCCAAATCCATTCAAGCCGAGCCTAATCCGCGCGAGTTGGATGCGATCGCTGCAACGGGGGAGCAAGTTACCGCTGGCTTGTTGGCCATGGCGATTGAAGCCCAGGGTGTGAAATCAAAAAGCTACACCGGCGCGCAGGTTACGGTGCACACCGACAGCGCCTTTACCAAAGCCCGTATCACCGCCATTGATAGCGAAAAATTACTCGCTGATTGCGCCGCGGGCTATGTGCCAGTGGTCACAGGCTTTCAAGGCATTGATGAAGCGGGCAACATCACCACCCTCGGGCGCGGTGGCTCCGATACGTCCGCAGTGGCCATTGCCGCTGCGCTCAAAGCCGATGAATGCTTAATCTACACCGATGTAGATGGCGTGTATACCACCGATCCACGCGTAGAGCCCGATGCCCGTCGCTTAGAAA
>JANMDS010000455.1:0-13556 GCA_031376405.1 Betaproteobacteria bacterium | reverse complement strand
CTTATCGAACCGGTGGTGGAATTGGGCCGTCGTACCATGCCCCTTTGTAGATACCGACACCAAGATCCGCAATATTGCAATCGTAGGCGAGGGTTCTGCTCTCAGTTTTTGTGACATTAGTAACCGGGTTAAATGTTTTGTGTTCACCGATCACCGCGTACTTCCGATTCGGATCTAGTTGAACAAAAAAACTTGTGGGTGAACCGGTTCCCGCGCGTGCACGAAAGAAATAGCCTGAATCACCAAAAGTGCTGTCTTTCTCGCTTGGATCGACTTTCCATCCGCTCGAAAATACGCGCTCCGCAGTAAATATCAAGTCGGTTGCGCCTCGGGAATAGGTTTGGGCCGTTGCGTGTAACCATGCATTTCGCGCTCCGTACTCCGCAGTTACAGATTCCAAAGCCCAGCAGCCCGCCGCATTTAACTGGCAACTCGCAAATACGAATAACGGATTTGGTATTAACGTACCACCGATTTCGCAGGCACGCGAAAACCAGCCGAGTGCAGATGCGCCGTTAGAAAGGATACACATTACGACCCCAAGCGTCGTTTGGCGCAAAACTCGGATATTTGTTTGAGTATTCAATTTAAACATGCTGATACCCTTCAAAATATTTGAGACGGAAACAAGGGAAGCGGCGGCTCAGGAGGCTTTGGCCCAGGTGGAGGTCCCCAGCGTGTATTTGAAGGGTCTCTTGCTCCAGCAGTCCACGCCTCAACCTCAGCCAATCGAGTGAATCCATCTCCCGCCCTGTAAACCACGATCCGTATGCTCGATGTTGCCGCGGGCGGAAACCAAATCGATTTCCAGACCTTGTTGTTTCCTCGAATTGCTCCTCCAGGCACAGTCACCCACCCGCCTACACTAACCAGCCAATACTGCACGTCGAAATCGATCAATCCGAAGTTTGAAAAAGTCATCGAACCCGTGGGCTCAGAAGGTGATAACCACGCATCTTGCAGAGAGAAAACGTTTATCGTATCAATGATCTTCTCGCCTGCGAAGTTGACTTGAAACCAATCGGGGGTTTGATTGACGGTGTAGTCGTTCCAACCCGCGTTACCACCCCAAGGATTACCTTTTCGATTCCCGTCGATTGCTCCTCTGGGGCTGTAATCGCCATAGGGGTAAGTTGAGGAGGCAACCGCGCTAGCGCCAGCCGATGCTAGCGCGACATTCGTGCTCGTGGCTTGCACGAATCCTGAGGTTGTAACGTAGTTATTGAGACTCGCAAGCGTTAGCCTTGTGTAGACGAGCCTAAACGCGTTAATTTGCACTTTAACTTTATAGGTGCCGGACTGAGGCACGACATAGTTGATTGCCGAGCTAGTTTCGGGTGGCCCAAAGCCCGAAAATGAGCCATATTCGACGATGCTATTTGACGGAGAGAAGAGCGTTGTACTTCCACTGGGGTAATAAAAAGCGCTGCTGCCGTCTAAATATGCTCCTACCCTAGTCGTTAGGTTAATTCGATCGCCAATGGCAGCATTGATCGTATAGCACCGCACATTTAGGTTTGAATCGTAGGCTGTGGAAAAGTCTGCGCCAAAAGCCAGCGTAGCCGCATTGGGGCACGGATCCGATCCATCGGTTACCGCCTCGTATATCTCAATTGTTCGCCAACATATCCACGAAGCGGCACTGGTAGTCGTAATGCGAATATAGCGAGCGGAGGTGGGCGAGGCCGCGGGCAGTACATCGAGCCACTGCGAATCTGATGTGTAACCGTTAAAAGTGCCAAACGGCTCAGTGGGCAGATTACTAGTTGCGCTCGAAGTTACGATGTGATTAGTAATCCCTGGAGGGTACTGACATACCAATAGCCGAACTTTGGCGATGTTCTTTACGGAACCGAGATCGACCTGAATCCATTGTGGCCCGACGTTACCAGCATTCCAAACAGAATCAGGATCCGCGTCGCTTACCGTGGCCATGTAGGGGAAATTTGCTGAGGCAGAATGGGAAACTGGAAAAATGCGGCGAACACTCTGTGCCTCGACGAACATCGCGCTCGACGCGAAGCACCACAAAAAAACTAGTACAAAAAGCTTATACCCCCCCCCGCATACTCGATATGAATTTCATGCTTTTTCCCCAGAACGCTTGAAACAGTGGACGAAGATTAACAGAGCGAATAGAGTATTGCAAGCGATTGAGCTTAGTGGTTTTTTGCAGGCTCTGGATATCTAAAACGGCTGCGCTTTTCGACCGGAGACATACTCCGTGCCAGACGCCCGGTTTTTCCCAGGCTTTTGCAGCGTCACAATTTCCAATGCGCCTTCACCGCAGGCAACAACCAACTCAGCCTTATTCGCCCGCAAAATTGCGCCTGCCTCGCCTCGGCCTTCAATCGCACGCGCGTCCCACACCTTCACCGTTTCACCGTCGATTTCGGCCACGCACCCCGGGTTCGGGTTGAACGCGCGAATTTTTCTGGCTAACTGCTTGGCACCTTGTTGCCAATCGAGTTGAGCTTCGTCGTTTTTGATTTTGTGGGCGTAGGTAATGCCTTCGCTGGGCTGCGGCGTTTCGGTTAATGTGTCCCCACGTGCGAGCGCGCTGGCCACGTGCACAATCGCTTGTGCGCCAAGCGTTGCGAGCCGATCATGCAACGTGCCGGTGGTGTCGGTTTCGGTGATAGATGTGCGCAATTCGTAGAGTACCGCGCCGGTATCGAGCCCAGCTTCCATGCGCATGATGCCTACGCCCGTTTCCGTATCGCCCGCTTCAATGGCGCGGTGTATGGGCGCAGCGCCACGCCAACGCGGAAGAATGGAACCGTGAATATTTAAGCAGCCCAGGCGCGGAATATCGAGCACCGCTTGCGGCAAGATAAGCCCGTAGGCTGCGACGATCATTAAATCTGGTTGGAGGGCGGCGAGCTCGGCTTGGGCTTCCGCGCTTTTCAACGATTGCGGCTGGAATACCGAAATTCCATGCGCGAGCGCGAGGTTTTTTACGGCAGAGGCGTTAAGCTTTTGCCCGCGCTGGGCGGGGCGATCCGGTTGGGTGTACGCACCCACAATGTTGAAACCTGCCGCTGCCTGCGCTGCGAGCAAGGCTTCGAGGGCGCGCGCAGCGAAGAGCGGGGTTCCAGCGAAAATTATTTTCATGGTTGGGATCGATTGATGATATGCGCGTTTAATTCCCTCGCCCTGGTGGAGAGCGTTAGGGAGAAGGTTTTTTGTATCAAACGACTCTTTTCTTGAGCAATCACCCTCTCCCCTAACCCCTCTACCCCACGGCGAGGGGGACCTACGCGCGTTACTTTTTTTCCCGCTCGCGCTTGGCTTTGCCGATTTTAGATTTCAGCCGCGTTTGCTTCAATACTGAAAGATATTCCACAAACACTTTGCCTTCTAAATGATCGAGCTCGTGTTGGATACACACGGCCAACAAACCATCGGCGTTGAGCTCGAAAGCTTTGCCCGTCACGTCTTGGGCTTTTACCGTGATGCGCTCGGCGCGCTTAATATCATCGTAAACGCCGGGCACGGATAAGCAGCCTTCTTCACCGTACGCTTCGCCTTCTTTGTGGGTGATCGTCGGGTTGACGAACACATGTAAGTCGTTGCGCTCTTCGGTAATGTCAATCACCACCAACCGCTTATGCACATCCACCTGCGTGGCGGCCAAGCCGATACCGGGTGCTTGATACATCGTCTCGGCCATATCGTCGGCCAATTTTTTAAGCTCGGGGGTAAATGCAGTAATAGTCGCAGCCTTGGTTTTCAAGCGCGGGTCGGGGTATTCGAGAATATTCAATAATGCCATTTCGCAATTTTAATTTGTTCGCAAGGGAAGCTTGAAATGAGCATAGAAAAAATGTTTCGGTTGGATGGCAAAGTGGCACTCGTTACGGGAGCGTCCAGCGGGTTGGGCGAACATTTTGCCCGCACGTTGGCCCGGGCGGGCGCGCGCGTAGCCGTGGCGGCGCGGCGGGAAGATCGGCTTCAGCAGCTGGTGATGGACATTCGCAAAAACGGCGGCAAGGCCGATGCCTTTTCGCTGGATGTGAGTAACGCGAGTAGCATCGCGGCGTGCCTAGATGGCGTGATTGACACGTGCGGTGAAATTTCAGTGCTTATTAACAATGCCGGAACCGCTATTGCGAAACCGCTTTTTCAGCAAACCGAAGCTGACTACGACGCGGTGGTGGATGTGAACCTCAAAGGAGCGTGGCTTGTGGCCCAAGAAACCGCGCGACGTATGGTGGATGCAAACGAGTCTGGCAAACGCGGCGGTAGCATCGTAAATATTGCTTCGATTATTGGCGAACGGCAAGGCCGCAACACCGCGCCTTACGCGATTTCGAAAGCGGGTCTCATTCAGGCGACGAAAATCCTAGCGCTGGAGCTCGCGCGCAAAGGCGTGCGCTGCAACGCGATTTTGCCCGGCTACGTGGTGACGGATTTGAATCGCGACAATTTAGCGGGCGAGGGCGGCGAGATTTTGAAGAAACGCATTCCCTCCCAGCGCTTTGGTACGCCAGAAGATTTAGATGGTGTTTTGCTCTTGCTCGCATCTGACGCCAGCGCGCACATCACCGGCGCGACCATTGCAGTAGACGGCGGGCATTTGGTTTCGAGTTTATGAAGTACATCGCGTTGATCGCCCACGACCGTTGCAAAGAGGCGATGGTGGCATTTGCACGCGAGCACGCCGCATCGCTTAAGCGTTACGATTTAGTCGCCACGCGCACAACGGGCACGCTCTTAAACGACACGCTTTCACTTAACGTTAAAACGATGCTTTCTGGCCCGCTCGGCGGCGATTTGCAAATCGGCGCGATGGTGGCGGAGGGAAAAATCGCCGCAGTGATTTTCCTGCGCGACGTGATGAGCGCCCAGCCGCATGAGCCGGATATTTCCGCGTTGATGCGTGCGTGCGATGTACACAATGTGCCGCTGGCTACGAACGTGGCTTCGGCCAATGCGCTGATGAAGGCGTTGTTTGGTTAAAAACGTTTCAAAACAGAGAGCACAGAGGACGCAGAGAAAGGCAACATTGTTTTTGTGCGCCTTTCCTCTTTGGCACTCTGTGTCCTGTGCACCATTGTGTTGAAAGAGACCTCTGCACAACCTGCATTCGTCGCACCGGCGAAGGCCGGTGACCAATTTCGTTCGAAAGAGCAAACTTTGAGCGTTTGTTTTTGCGCGACTAAATTGGATTCCGGCCTTCGCCGGAATGACGGTGATCCTCAAGAGTTTCGTGAAATGTCAGTGGGAGACCTCTGCACAACTGAATAACTCACTTAAGGGACTCAATACCCGTCATCCCGGCGAAGGCCGGGATCCAGTTTTGTTCCGTAAAAACAAGCGCTTAGATTTTGCGCTTAAGAACGAAATTGGACCCCGGCCTTCGCCGGGGCGACGAAACTCAAGTTGTGCAGAGGTCTCAGTGGTGTAGAGGTCTCGAAACCATAGTTTTTCAGTAAATAAAGTTCAAAACATGCCGTTTTTGCGCCGCAGGTTTTTATACTTTTCGCAATTAAAAAACCGCCGAAGTTTCCCAGGGCGGTTTCTTTTTTGCTGAAACGAAGCTTACTTCAGCTTCATCTCTTTGTATTCCACATGTTTGCGGGCAACGGGGTCGTATTTCTTAATCAGAAATTTGTCCGGCATGTTGCGTTTGTTTTTGGTGGTGGTGTAGAAGTGGCCCGTTCCAGCGGAGGATTCGAGCTTAATTTTTTCGCGTGCGCTTTTTGCCATTTTTCGTTACTCCTTACACTTCGCCGCGGGCGCGTAAATCGGCCAGCACGGGCTCAATGCCCACTTTATCGATCAAGCGGATTGCCGATGCGGAAACGCGCAGGCGCACCCAGCGGTTTTCAGCTTCAACCCAGAACCGGCGCGATTGCAAGTTGGGCATAAAGCGACGACGGGTTTTGTTATTTGCGTGGGAAACGTTGTTCCCCGCCATGGGTTTTTTGCCGGTAACGACACAAACCTTTGCCATAAAACACCTCAGAACTTCTATGTTGGATTAAGCCAGCGTAGCAACCGCTGGTCGTTTTTTAGCTAGTAATTTCTCTAACCAAGCCCGCTAGTCTAACAAATTCAGCTACTTAGCGCAATACCTGCGGCGCAAAAATGACTATTTTTAGAACTTATCTCCCTAGAAAAGCCCATTTTCCGACATGCTTACCACTGCTTGTTTTGCCACAATAATGTGATCAATCACTTGCACGTCAACCGTTGCCAATGCTTGCTTTATGGAGGCAGTGAGGCGAATATCTTGGCTACTCGGGGCGGCGAAGCCAGAGGGGTGATTGTGCGTGAGCACCACACCGGCGGCGTTGTGCTTGAGCGCAGCTTTTACGATCTCTCGTGGGTACACCGCAGCCTGAGAAAGCGTGCCTCGGAACAAAATTTCGAACGCAAGCTTGCGGTGCTGGGCATCGAGAAACAGCACGCCGAACACTTCCGAGCGCTCGTGGGCAAAGGTTAGGCGCAGAAAGTCTTTCACCAACTCGGGCGTATGCAGCGTGGGGGTTTCGGCCAGCGTTTCGCCCAGCGCACGACGGGCGAGCTCTACGCAGGCCTGTAGCTGCACATATTTGGCCTCGCCGAAGCCTTTGATTTCGCAAAAATCTGCCGCGCTCGCGTGGGTGAGGCCGGTGAGCGAGCCGAAGCGCTGCAGCGCCTGCCGTGCTAAATCCACCGCCGACGCGCCCGGGATGCCGATCCGCAAGAAAATCGCTAATAACTCCGCGTCGGACAACGCCTGCGCGCCCCGTTGGATCAGTTTTTCGCGCGGGCGATCATCCGCTGGCCAATCTTTTATGCTCATGCCGCGATTGTGCCTTACACTTTTGCCCATGAAATTAACTTCAAAAATCCTGCTCGGCGTAACCGGTGGCATCGCGGCCTACAAAGCGGTGGAGCTTACGCGCTTGCTCACAAAATCAGGGCGCGAAGTACGCGTGGTGATGACGCAGGCGGCCACGCATTTCGTGGGCACGGCCACGTTTCAAGCGGTAAGCGGACGGCCTGTGACCGATGATGCGTGGGACAAAAACTACGCTGCGGGCATGCCCCATATCGATCTCGCGCGCTGGGCCGATGTGGTGCTTGTTGCCCCAGCCAGTGCGGATGCTATGGCGAAATTTGCCCACGGTTTGGCCGACGATTTGCTCTCCACGTTAGCGCTCGCCCGCGATGTGCCGATGATCGTCGTTCCGGCGATGAACAAGCAAATGTGGGAACACCCCGCTACGCGCCGGAATGTGGCCACATTGCGTACCGACGGCATTGCAGTGTTTGGCCCTGGCACAGGCGAACAAGCCTGTGGCGAAGTGGGCGACGGGCGCATGCTGGAGCCCGAACACATCGTAGCCGCACTCGACGCTTGGGCTCAGCCGAAATTGCTCGCGGGCAAGCGGGTATTGCTCACTGCGGGGCCTACCCAAGAAGCGATTGATCCGGTGCGCGTGATTACTAATTTGTCGTCTGGGAAAATGGGCTTTGCGCTGGCACGCGCGTGCGCCGAGGCCGGCGCGTCGGTTACGGTCGTCGCCGGTCCCACGGCGCTCGATACGCCTTTTGGGGTTACGCGGGTGAATGTGAAAAGTGCCCGCGACATGTGGGAGGCCGTGCAAGGCCACGTTGCCCAGGCCGATATCTTTATCGCTGTAGCCGCCGTTGCGGATTACACGCCTTCCGCGCCCTCTGAGCAAAAGATTAAGAAAACGGATGCCGCACTCAATATTGCACTAACTCCCACTGTAGATATTTTGGCGCACGTAGCTAAGCTTCCGAATGCACCCTTTTGCGTGGGCTTCGCCGCCGAGAGCGAAAATATTGAAGCCTACGCGCAGGAAAAGCGGAAACGCAAAGGCATTCCGCTCATCGTCGCCAACCGCGCGCAAGACGCACTCGGCGCGGACGAAAACGCGGTGATGCTCATTGATGATAGCGGTGTGCTGCCATTACCTGCGGCGCAAAAAAGCGTGGTAGCGCGGAAAATTGTGGCGCACATTGCAGCAATGGTGAAGTAAAAAAAGAGCGCTTTTTAGGAAGATAAATCCCAAAACAGGGCGTTTTTACGCCGCAGGTTTTTAGTCTTCGAAGCACCCGCTACGACTCATTTTCATCTTGTTCGGTTGGGGCAATAGCGGGAGGAAAGTCTCCAGAGCGGTTTTGAGTGAAGGCAATAAAAAAAAGCCGCAACGTGCGGCTTTTTTATTGGTTGGAAACAACTGCGTTACCAGCCGATATCTTTAAACATCGGAAGCGTTAAATCTTGCGGTGGTTTCACGCTTTGCGTGAGATCGGAATTGATGTTGGGCTCCATCAGCAGATTTCTAGACGCGCTTTGATCCCAATGCGAAACAGAAGAGCCTGCGATACGTGGGTTTGGCGTGTAGATGAGCGGACGCCCTGCGTTGTCCGCGCCCGCTAGCCGGCTTGCATTGACGCCGAGCGCACCGGTAACGCCTGAGGTTGTACGCGAGCGCGTGGCGAGCGCGGTTTTCAGGCGCGCACCATCTTCCAGCGTGATACGGACAGCGGGAATGGTCACCAATGGATCAACGCCGCCGAGACCGGGCGGCGGACCGCCAGCAGCGTTGTCCACCACGATCATGCCTACAGCACCCGCGGCCTGTACGAACTTAGCTTTGTCAGCGAAGCCACACGTGCCTCGATCAACCAACGCAATGCTTCCACGAACGGCGAGTCGATTCGCAGCGCTCAGTGCGGTACACGCCAAACCGGTGCCGTTAGTTTGATCAACCACAGGCATGATTTGGGCGGTGAGGCCAGGCGAGGCCAGCGCAGGGCCGAAGCTGGCCGCGCCGATCTCGTAAGTGCCCGCAGAAGCGCCTGCCTGTGTGCCCGAAACCGCTAGCTCAGGAAAACCTGCTGTGAGCACGCTGGCTGCGGCGGCACCTACATTAGCGCCCGTCCAGGCAACTTTGCGCGGTGTAATGGATGATGCAGCCCGCTGCGCGTTGGACATGGCATTCCATGTGCGCGCTTGCAAGTTATCGTAGAGGAAATCATCGTAACGGCTCGGAGTAGGCGAGGGCGGCTCAAACGTGGAGCCAGCCTGCGCACCGGTCAAGCTGCTCGTCAGTGTAGAGAAGCCTAAGCCGTGCGCGAACTCATGAAGGAGCACTGCCACGAGATTGATTCGATTAGCCGGCGCGTTGTTATCAATGCCGTAGTACCAGCCGCTATCTTGTAAACAACCAACATTGCCTAAGTTGGAGTTAAAGTTTGCGTTGATTTCTTCTTCGTTCTCGCCATACACCAACGTATCGATATCAAATCCTGCGAGCTTGTTGGCAAGTGCCGCGTGATACCAAGTGCCGACCACAGCGCTAGAGCCTTCCGGTACAGAGTTAAAACGCCAAGCATTCCAAGGCCCAGCTGAGCCTAAGGTTGCACCAGTCGCGGTGCAAGCGAGCGCGGTAAATTGCGCGCGCACTTGAATTTCAGTCGTGCTGGTCAGCTCTGCTGCCCAAATGGACGCGGCGTACTGAAATGCATTAAGGCGTTGTTGCCCTACGGTGGTCCCAGGATTACCGCCAATTGGCGCAACGGGGGTGGGATCGTTGAAACCAACGCCCGCGACGTTAAGATTAACGATGGTGATGTTGGCGGCGGCCATAGAAGCGGTTGAAGCCGCTATTGCCGCGCCGACTGCAAGCGCTTTGAGCGTATTAGCGATCATTGCTCGCTCCTTTAGCCTTAGCGGCAATAAATTTTTCAGCGTTAACTCGGCCTTGCACGCACATGTAGCGCAGGCTTCCGTTGGCCTCAAGTCGCACCACCGAGAATGGTGTTAGGTCACCGTCGTCTTCTAGATCAGCGATACGCACGCCTTCAATGCGCCCATCCGCTGAACGGGCCGCCACGGGGGTCACGGATGACTTCGCGCGATCCTGCGTGCGCATTGAGGCCACTTGCGAGGCCAAAGCGTTAACCTCCGCGCGTGTAGGCTCAGACTCAACGCCGGTACCGTTGGTGCCGGTGAAAGTTCGCACATTGGCTTGTGAAGATTTTGGCGCAGTAGCTGCCATCGGTTTGTTAATAATTTTGGTGTTTGGCAATACCAACAACCCGTTTACCTGCGTGAGCTCCGGAGCAGCGGTAGCCGCTCCAACGCTCAATGCAACCGCGAGGCCTAAGCCTGCGAGGTGGACTTTCTTATTCATTAAACACTCCTCTTTTGGAACTTGCGTTTTAAATCGTAAGTAAAAAAACTGCTAAGCGGCTGGCATGACGGCGGGTTTCGCGGTTTTTACGCGAACCGAAAGAGCCAGCAAAAGCCCTAAACCCAGCATGGCGAGCGGAGCAGGCACTGGGACCGTTGAGATTCGCACCGAATCGATGCCGATGTAGTTAGGGAACGTCGCGGTTTGGGTAGCATCGAGCAAGGGTACGTTGTATTGCAGCGCGAATCGTCCGCTTGCGCCCGCAGCCAGGCCCGTTACGGTTGCGCTGTATAGCGTCCAACCCGTTGGGTAAATGCCAGGTGCAGCCGCAGGGTTAATGATGAGTAGCTGCGAGAAGCTTGTCAGCGCGGTAGAGGTGCCGCTCGAGCTAAACAAGACACGTAGCCGATCTGTAGTGATGGCGGCAATGCCAGGGTCGGTATCGTCATCGGTTTTTGTCCAGAAGCTAATCGTTTCGCCGTTTGCGATGTACACAACTGGGGTGTAAAGCGTGTTGATGATATTGCCGCCCAGCGCCGACGTATTGAGGTAGTTCGCCGCGATGTACGACGGATCGGTACCGGCCTGGGCAGGAAACACGGCTGAATTGCCTTGAAACCAGCCCGTCGTGCCAACAGGCGAGCTCGTGTTGCTCGTCACCCAGCCTTGACCCGCTAACGCGCCTACATTTTCAAATCCTTCGCTAAGCAAAACTGCGCTTTGCGCCCCGAATGCCGCGACCGACAGTGCTGCGGCGCACAATAATTTTTTGACCATTATAAAAATCTCCGAGAAACGGTGTTGTCGACGCGATTGATTGTCTGACGTCGTGTAGCCAACTACTGCAATATTCATACCGAAAATAAAATCAATTGCCGATTCAGGGACTTAGAGGACTTCGTCCTCAATGTTGGCAAGAGGATGTAAGAATAACCGACAAACGGTCGTTTTAGTTAACCAACGCGTTCGCTTTGGAAAAATGGTGGGCGACGGATTGGCGGTCATATTTTTACCAAACGGAAAAGTGACCTCACCACTGAAAACGGAGCATCGACCAACGAAATCGATATCTAGTTGGTGAGCTTGCAACGTTTTGCGCGTGTGCGCATGGCGTAATCGCCAATCAGACGGCGCTAGATATTACAATTGAATATTCACGTACTTCCCAACAATAATAGTGCTTCAAATTATCGTAATGGCGGCGGGCAAAGGCACCCGCATGCGCTCGAAACTGCCCAAAGTGTTGCAACCGCTCGCCGGGCGGGCGCTGCTGGGGCATGTGCTCGACACTGCCCGTAGCCTTAACCCCGACCGGATCGTGATTGTTCATGGATACGGCGCCGCGGAGGTTCGCGCCGCGTTCCCCGAAACGGATTTGCATTGGGCGCTGCAAGACCCGCCGCAAGGGACCGGACATGCCGTTCAGATGGCTACCGAATTCCTCACCGATGAAGGGGTAACCGTTGTGCTGAGTGGGGATGTACCGCTTATTCGTGCGACTACGATTTCTGCCTTAGTCGCGTCGTGTGGTGCGAGTTCGCTTTCGGTCCTCTCCGCGTTTGCGGCCGACCCAAGTGGGTTGGGGCGCATTGTGCGCGGGCCCGGAGGCGGGGTCGAGCGCATCATGGAAGAAAAAGATGCCAAAGCAGCCGGGCGGGCCGATGTGTTGGCGTTGAACGAAATTTACACGGGTGTGCTGGCCGCGCCCTCGGGTTGGCTCAAGTCGGCCGTGAAGCGGCTCACCAACGACAACGCCCAAAAAGAGTACTACTTGACTGATGTAATCGCGATGGCGCGGGCAGACGGACTTGCGCTTTCCGCCGCGCAGCCCAGTTCCGAGCTCGAATGGCAAGGCATGAACGATAAAGCCCAGTTGGCGGCACTTGAGCGCGCCCATCAGCGCGAAATCGCCAATACGCTTATGGTCGCGGGCACCACTGTACTCGATCCAGCGCGCATTGATGTGCGCGGCACGCTTAACTGCGGGACGGACGTGACCATCGATGTGGGCTGCGTGTTTGAAGGCACGGTGCACTTGGGCGAAGGCGTGACCGTCGGCGCGCATTGCGTGTTGCGCAACGCCACTATTGGTGCCGGTACTGACATTGCCCCGTATACCCATATCGATTCTGCAACCTGTGGCGCGAACGCAAAGCTTGGTCCCTACGCGCGTTTGCGCCCAGGCACTACGCTCGCTGATGAGGTGCACATTGGCAACTTTACCGAAGTAAAAAACAGCGAAATCGGCGTGGGTTCGAAAGCGAACCACTTGGCCTATATTGGCGATGCGACCATCGGTGCGCGGGTCAACGTGGGTGCAGGCACCATCACCTGTAACTACGATGGCGCGAACAAACACCGCACGGTTATTGAAGATGATGTATTCATTGGTTCTGATACCCAGCTCATCGCGCCGGTGACAGTGCGTAAGGGTGCAACAATTGGTGCGGGCACAACACTAACTAAGTCCGCCCCAGAGCATGCGTTAACGCTAACGCGGGTCAAACAAACAACGATCGCGTCGTGGAAGCGACCCGTTAAGCAAAAGAAAGGCTAAATCATGTGTGGAATCGTAGGGGCCGTAGCCCGTAGAGATATCGTTCCCGTTTTGGTAGAGGGGTTGCGCCGTTTGGAATATCGCGGTTACGACTCATGTGGCGTGGCGGTGATTGAAAAAGGCTTGAAGCGTGCCCGCAGCACGTCCCGTGTGCAGGAGCTGGCCGATCAAATCGCCGCAACAAAATTTACCGGCAACACCGGTATTTCCCACACCCGTTGGGCTACGCACGGCGCACCGGTGACGCATAACGCGCACCCGCATTTCTCCAACGACCGAATTGCGTTAGTGCACAACGGCATCATCGAAAATTTCGAAGAAATTCGCGATGAACTCATCAAAAAAGGGTACAAGTTTGAAAGCCAAACCGACACTGAGGTGATCGCCCACTTAATCGATTCGATCTACGACGGGAATCTGTTTAAATCCGTGCGCGAAGCGGTAAAGCACCTCACCGGCGCCTACGCGATTGCGGTAATAGCCAAAGATGAGCCGCACCGGGTAGTGGGCGCGCGTTTCGGTTCACCCTTGGTGGTGGGCTTGGGCGATGGGGAAAATTTCGTCGCGTCCGATGCGATGGCCATTTCGGGCACGACTGAGAAAATCGTCTATCTTGAAGAAGGCGATGTGGTGGATTTGCAATTAAATGGCTGCAAAATTGTGGATCGCAACGATGAGCCGGTGGAGCGCGCGTTCGTGATGGTGCCCCCGTTTTCTGCTACGGCAGAGCTCGGTCCGTACCGGCACTTCATGCAAAAGGAAATTTTCGAGCAACCACGCGCCGTAGCGGATACGCTGGAGGGGATTGAGACGCTCTCGGCAGAGATTTTCGGAGC
>JANMDS010000445.1:0-2179 GCA_031376405.1 Betaproteobacteria bacterium | reverse complement strand
CGAAGTAGCAATCCAGCAAATTCAGGCCGACCCGTTACGTTGTGGGGCATTCCCGTAGGAGCGCTCCTGCCGATCGTGCTCTTTTTTATCTGCCCGTTCTGGAAAATGTTCTTTCTCTGCGTCTCAATTTTGAGCGTAGTTGGGATGGTAATTCTGAATATGCGGGGATGGACTGTCTCAGCGATGCGTTTACGACTACTTAGGAAGCTTGCAGGAAATCTTATGCCAGCACGAGCAGATTGGAAGCGCAAAAATGGCTGGTAAAAAAAATGTAGCAATCGTTGCAGCAGCGACAATCGTGGCCGTTGCGCTTGGGGGGGCGGTGGGATATCGATTCGGGCAAGGCTCGATTTCAGTAGATCCTGTCGCTTCCCTCGCCGCTTATAACGCGAACGCGCCGCAGGTCAAAGCTGTGCGTGCCGCAGAATCGCCAGTTGCAGGCTTGGTCGAGATTGGTTTTGATGGCGGCGCCAGCGCATTCGTCGATCCTACTGGGCGCTACGTGATCGCAGGCATTCTGCTAGATGCGAAAAAACAAGTGATTGCAAGCAAATTGATTCAAATGGGCGAATACGTCCAAGGCGCGCCGTACGCAACGCAGTCGGCGCAGAAAAACGCTCCGCAGGCGGCAAACGCCGCAGCGTCTAGTGGTTCAAATGAGATGCGAACGCCGGATCGTCTGCCTATTGAGCAGCTTGTTGGCGTACAAGGCTTGATTACGGTCGAAGGCCCTGAAAATCGCACCCTAACGGTTTTTTCGGACCCAACGTGTACCCATTGCAGAACGCTCGAAAAAACACTCGAAGGTTTAACTGGGCAGGGCGTACGCGTGCGTGTCATCCCCTATCCGGTTCGGGAAGCAAGTATTCCGATCATTCTAGCGATCTGGTGCTCGGCATCAGATCAGCAAGTTGCGCTTTGGAAGCGTGCGCTGGCTGGAGATGTCTCGTTCGTATCTCAGGTTCCAGCGACCGACGCGTGTACAGCAAAAGTGCGAGCCACGATCGATGTGGGTTCCGCTTGGTTCATACGCAGTACGCCGACGATGATCTTGCCTAACGGAACGGTTTTAAGTGGTGCGCAGGATATTGCAGCTATTCGTGCCGCGATGTCGCAATAGTGAGGCGACGCAAATAACTATGGAGACAAAGACTTTGAACACAAAAACGCAATCTCAACCCATCGGTGTCGATGACGGTTGGTCCGGCACCAAACTCGTCTGGTGCGACAACAAGGGTGTGCTTCATCAAGAGAACGTCAAGACTGCGGTCCGCTACGGGCGAACAATTGTCGATGTCGCTTTTGCTGGTGGCGCGATCGCACAGGTGGCGAGTTATACGGTAGAAGGGGCTGCGTTCACCGCAGGTGCGTCCGCGCAAGCACAGCAAGGGGCTACGCGCGTTTCGGATTACCATGAAAGCCCACTGAATCGCGTCATGATTCACCACGCCCTGCGCACCATCGGCTTTAATGCGTCGGCATTCGTTGCCACAGGCTTACCGGTAGCCGATTACTACTTAAACGGCGAACCCAATACACAGCTCATTGAAAACAAGCAACGCAATGTGCGTGGCCCGATCGCTAGTGATTCGGGTACGTGTGTCGAAATTGTTCGCGCTGTAGTGGCGGCGCAAGCCGTAGCTGCATACGTCGATTATCTAACGCAAAACGATGGGCAGGTCATTAAAGACCGCGCAAGCGAAACGGTTGCGATCGTGGATGTTGGTGGCAATACCACCGACATCGTAGTGGTAGGGCAGGGCGGTCAAATAGATCGAAGTTCTATCGTAACGCGACGCGTCGGCGTGCTTGATGTTGAAGACGCGATGGCGGCGGCATTGCGTACCAAATTTAGCGCCAACGCATCGATTCCAGAATCCCTTATAAATCGTACGGTTCTCGGGCACGGACATGTCGAAGTCTTGGAGCAGAAACATGATCTAAGCGATTCCTTCTCCCAAGCGTGCCAGCGCCTAAGTGATGAAGTTGGAAACGCTGTCACGCAGGCCGTAGGGCGCGGTTTGGCGCTATCACGCGTGGTGGTGGTGGGCGGTGGTGCAGATCTCGTGTTCGCATCGCTCAAGCAACAGTTTCCGAATGCAGTTATTGCACCCGATCCTGTGTTTGCGAACGCCCGCGGGTTATTCAAGCTCGCGTCCGATGCCCACGCAGCGCAAGC
>JANMDS010000441.1:0-4062 GCA_031376405.1 Betaproteobacteria bacterium | reverse complement strand
GGCGGCTAAGCCAATCGATACCGCAACGGAAATGGTGAGCGCGAAGCAAATCACCATCGTAAAGAGCATCGTGGTGCTCATTGCGCCGTCTCCAACTCTAAACGCTGCGGATCAAGAAAATTACCAATGATAGAAATAATGCAAATGAGCCCGCCCACTGGCATCGCCAGATACGCCCAAAACATCGATACATCTTCTAATCCGATCATACTTTGCACTTTGCCTCGGTTTGCATAATCCCAGCCCCACCACACAATCACACACACCAAAATGAGTGCAGCTGCAGCGGTAGCAAAATCTAAAATGCGTTTCATCTTCGGCCCGCTCCAACGATAAAGCACATCCACGCTCACCATCGCACCCTGCCGAAACGCTGCGGGAATGCCCAAGAACACCATCCAGATTAAGCTAAAGCGAATCAAAACTTCCGTCCACTCGGCGGGTTTTTCAATGATGAATCGCGTGATGATTTGAAAGAGCCCCAAGCTCGCCGCAATTGCGAGCATCGCACAGGCGGCGATCATAGAAAGCGTAGTTAGCTTGTGTTCGAAGCGAAGGAATGTTTCGCGCATGATTGTGTTCCCCTAAAAAAACTTCGCCGCCGACATTTCTTGTTTCGAAATGCCCGCGGCGTGGTCTTGCGTCTATGTGATTACTTAACGTTACGAATCTTGTCGATATTCGCCTTGCCAAATTGCTTTTCGAAATCCGCGTTCACCGTGGTCAGCGCACCAACGAACTTAGATTTATCCACATTCTCAATCACGTTCATACCTTTGCTGCGCAGCTCCGCCACGCCTTTGGTATCGTCTTCATCCACGCGCGCGCGGTTGGCTTTCACCGCTTCTTTAGCAGATTCGATAAAGATCGTTTTATCGGCAGCGGATAGCTTCTCAAACGCATCTTTATTCATCAAGAAAATCGCAGGCGAATACACGTGGCCGGTAAGCGATAAATGCTTTTGCACTTGATCGAACTTGGCAGACATGATGACCGATAAGGGATTTTCTTGACCATCTACCGTGCCTTGCTGCAAGGCCGTGAACACTTCTGGGAACGCCATGGGCGTGGTAACGATACCGAAGCCTTTGTAAGCCGCAACGTGCACAGGGTTTTCCATCGTGCGCATTTTCAAGCCCTTCAAATCATCGGGCGAATTCACTGCACGCTTGCTGTTGGTCATATGGCGCACGCCGTTTTCACCCCACGCTAACGCTTTGAACCCTTTCGGCTCGAACTTCACCAACATCTCTTGCCCAATTGGGCCATCGAGCACCGCGCGCGCGTGGGCTTTGTCGCGGAACAAAAATGGGATATCCAAAATGCGGGCATCGGGCACAAAGTTTGGCACCGGGCCAGTAGAAGTAAATGTAAGCTCCTGCGTGCCGAGCTGTACCGCCTCGATAGATTCACGCTCGCCGCCCAAAGAACCAGAATAGAACGGCTGAATTTTGATACGCCCAGCGGTGCGCTTTTCAACTTCTTTAGCAAAGGTATCGATACCGATACCTTGGTGAGAGTTCTGCCCAATTGAAATGCTGATTTTCATGCTGGTTTGCGCGAACGCGAGGCCAGAACTAAGCGCTGCAATTGCGCAGAAAAGAGTAGTGCGTACCATGTCCATCCTTTGAGAAATATTTGTTGAAGTACGTGCGGTTTTGTTGTGGGCACACGTGAGTGTGAACGCATTCTAGTACAGGGTTTGCGTCCGTGCTACGCGTGAAATCCTAGATTGATGAAAACAGCGTTTTTTGAGAAGATAATTTTTCAAAATAACCCATTTTGCGCCGCAGGTTTTAGTGTGCATCACGCGCGGAGCATCGCACTACAAACGCGCAAGAGCATTGCCGTGCTCACCGGCTGCGCTACATCTATATCAAAACTGTGCGGATACCAATCGCTCAAATCCAAACCTAGACCAAGTGCGAGTACGGATAGTTCATTCGTTTTGGTTTGCTGCGCAATGACTGCGCGCAAGTGCGCAACGAGCAACGCATTATCGTTGGCCTGCAGCGTAGCCGTATCCATTGGACAACCGTCGGAGATCACCACCAAGATACGGCGACGCGCTTGAATTCCCCGCAGCCTGCCTGCTGCCCACTCTACCGCTTCGCCATCCACACCTTCGCGAAACAAATCGGCTTTAAGTAACGCGCCCAACTGATGCCGCGCCCGCCGCCAGCTTTGATCTTGAGCCTTGAAAACAATGTGACACAGCTCGTTTAACCGCCCAGGCGACGGGTGCATTCCAGCGCGCGCCCAGTCTTTTCTTGCCCGGCCCCCGTTCCAACTATTTGTGGTGAAGCCCAGCACTTCAACGCGCGCGCCCGCCATGTCGAGCGCCCGCCCGAGACTATCGACGATGATCGCAACCGTTTGGGCATGCACTTTCATAGAACCTGAACAATCGATGAGCAGGCTCACGGCGCATTCGATTTGAGGTTTGTGGTGAGCCTGCTTAAAAATGTGCGAATCGCTGGGCACGCTTACGAATTGCGCAAGTCTTCTGCCATCAATATGGCCTTCATCTTGCGCGAACTGCCAATCATCGGCAACCGGAAATGCAAGCCCTTGTCGTAAGGCACGGGCGAGTCGGGGCACGTTGAAGTGGTGGTCGTGGATCGTGCGGTCTAGCGCTTCTCGATATTCGCGCAATTGTTCGGCCCGCAGTAGATGCTGGGCTTGCGCTTGCTGATCGTACGCTTTCGTAAAAACGGAATATTTTTGGGAGATATTGCTGGAAAAGTGCTCTTTTTGCGCCGCAGGTATCACGGCATTTTCATCACCGTCGTTTTCAAAGTCGAGTACGAGCGTAAACAGTGCGCTTTCTTTTTTTTCTTCGAACCGCTGCACTTGCTCGCGAAATTCGTCGAGTAACTTTTGCTCCGCGCGTACGAGAGCGCCCACCACACGCGCCACTTCCAGTGCCTTCGCAGCGAAGGCATTTTGATCGGTGCGGTTGCGTCGCAAGACCGCGAGGGCCACGCTAATGTGCGGACCCACGCTCACGCGCGTACCCTCAATACGGTCTGCCACTGCGTCCGAAAGCGGCAAGCCGGTAATGCGAGACCAACACATTTGCGAAACCGAAAATAGCAACAGGCCGAGCGAAGTCTCAAACACTTGTGACGATACAAACGCGGTGGACCACGCATCGAACCGACGCGCAATATTGTGTTGCACGCCGACGAGCCACGGCGGGCACAGCGCTTCAACTCGGAACTGCTCCAGCATTTCAAAAACGAACCGCTCCACTGGCTCGCTCGGGCGCAGAGTTCGATGGAGCGCGGCATCGCTTAACTGTAATCTGAGTGAAAGCGCATCGACCACGCCGCGCTGCGCATCGAGGCTCGATGCTTCTTCGGAGTAACGATTCAATCGCAAATGCGCTGCGCCAATCGGCAAGCGCGCCGCACCGCGAAAAAGCTGCCCAGTACGGTAGTCCAGCGCGCAATCGCCTGCGCTTGCCCGTAACGCCGCCGCGCACAGCGCTTCGAGCTTGTGTTGCTTTAGGAGCAGCTCGCGGTCAAATTTCACTTCACGCAAATGGTGGGCAGGGCATCAAACACACGCTGGTAGTACTCGGCCACAAGCGCGCGCTCGGCTTCGTCACATTTATTTAAAAACGAGAGCTGAAACGCTTTGCCAACGTTACCAAAAATCGCGTAATTTTCTGCCCACGACATCACCGTGCGCGGGGACATGAGCGTGCCCACATCGCCCGCAGCGAAGCCCGCACGGGTGAACCCCGCCACCGCCACCATCGAGCGGGCGAGCGTGCGCCCGGCCTCACTCGCCATGGTGGGCACGCGTCCGACGACGATTTCCACCTCTTCATCTGCGGCCAAATAATCTAGCCGTGCCACGATATTCCAGCGATCTATCTGGGCGTGGTTCAGCATTTGTGTGCCGTGGTAAAGCCCGTTCAAATTACCCATACCCACGGTATTCGCGGTGGCAAATAACCGAAACGAGGGGTGGGGTTGCATTACGCGGTTTTGATCGAGCAGCGTAAATCTGCCGTCGCGTTCTAGCAAGCGCCGGATGACGAACATGACATCG
>JANMDS010000430.1:0-21217 GCA_031376405.1 Betaproteobacteria bacterium | reverse complement strand
GGCCATATTTGTGGCTCACTCGGGCATTGCGGCTGTAGGCTTGGATCAACACGAAAGCTTTCAGCATTTATTTCTAGCGATTCAATTCCGCTTGCGCCTCCGAATACTGCCGTTACTTCCGTTGCATTCATGGCTCTCATTTCATTTCTCCTTTGTTACCGTTATAAAAAACTGCTGATTTGCTTACTAGATTCCGCTCTGCGTGCGACTCGATCTGAAGTAAGCGTTGCGGTGCTCTGCGCAGGTATTAAGGGGACGTCCCCAATTACTCAATTACTCTGCGTTCCCAATTACTCTGGGGTGCGTCCCCAATACGCTCCTTACGGCGATTCACGGTTAATCATATTTTTCCAAAACCGTTGCAGCAACTTCAACTATCGCGTTGTTAAGAATATGCATGTAAATCGACCAAAACAGTGTCTTTTTGAAACCAAACGGCAAAACTGATAGCCAGCAATAGAACGCAAGCGTCGAACCGAACGCAACGACGATAAAACGCAACAGTCCGCCCTGCACTTCGAAATGCAACAGCGCAAATGACAGTGCGCAAATCACGGCGTTTGGAATTGTCGTTCTAGGACTTTTCTTAAAATACCAGAGGGTTGATAATAGAGACACAATAACTAGTTGCTCAACAATTGGAGCGATAATCAGCTCAATGAAAAGCGAACGATTCACGCTTTGATTTGGCATCGAAAGTATGCCCGACAGCATAGTAAATAGCGCGAGCGAAATACCGACACAAAAAAGAGCACTGCACCCAAAAATGAGCGCAGTGCGAAGGGTAGAACAATGGTTCTCATAGCGAATTTCAGCTAGGTTGAATCTGCTTCTCGGAACCATTTGATCTCCCTCCTTTTTTACTTCAAACGACTAACCACCGCGATCACTTCCAGTTTCCGCATCGGATGTGCTGCCTGGGCCGTCTGTGGTGCCGTAGGGCAACGGAGTGTTGTTTCCAGCCTTCCAAAGGCTCGAAACGATATCCCACGCCGCACTTTGCGCAACCCACTTAGATACAGACCTGACCGCCCCCGCTCGGAACGCATATTCATCCGAGCCTGGCTCTTGGTAAGGACGATAAAAGTCATCATCTGTTCTGTCCGTCCATCCCCCCGAAACCCCACCAACTTCTTCAAATGCAAGTGCTCTCATTTTTCATTACTCCAAAATGTTGCCGGTAGAGAAATGTAACGCATCGCATGACCGGCTAAAACACGCGTGCGCATCCAACATCCGCGAAATCTTCAAACTCTACCCACAAACCCAAACACCGGCTCCAATACCCACTCATAGAGCCTGCGCGTTTCCTGCTTCACATGCGCTGCTCGCTTCGGACCCGCACCTTGGTAGCTAGACTATTTACAAATAAAAATCTACGGCCCGCGCTCAACGAACAGCCCCCAAAAACCTGCGGCGCAATACCAGGCGTTTTTCAGATTTATCTCCCAAAAAATGGGCTGAATTCCTCGCCGCAGGATTTACCGATCACAAGCTTTACATCGCACTTACCGCTTACTCGCTCGGGTCACCTGGCCATATTTGTGGCTCACTCGGGCATTGCGGCTGTAGGCTTGGATCAACACGAAAGCTTTCAGCATTTATTTCTAGCGCTTCAATTCCGCTTGCGCCTCCGAATACTGCTGTCAACTCTTTTGCATTCATCGCTCTCATTTCAGTGCTCCTTCGTTACCGTTATAAAAAACTGCTGATTCGCTTACTAAGTTCCGCTTTGCGTGCGGCTCAATCTGAAGTACGCGTTGCGGTGCTCTGGGCAACGCTTCCTAAGTGGGCTTACCACCCGCAGCCGCCACTATCACCGGCAGAACATCCGCCCGCTGCGCCCGCGTCGCCACCGCCGCCAAACGTATCAGCATTGCTAGCCGCGACGGAGGTATCAGCTTGCGCCTCTGCTAAGCCGTCGTCCGGTGAATCAACGATGGTAAGTGGTGTATCCAAAATCGGGATGGTACGAATCGGCTCGCCAGACATGAACGTCGGCGCAATGAAGCCTGCCAGAGCAATTGGCTGGGCGAAGGCCGAAGCCGGCGCACCGATAGAACGCGTGGGGCCTGCCACCTCCGAGGGAACATCAATCGGAACAATCGGATCTAGCGGCTCGGACCGTCGCCAGCCCCGTTCCGCGCTGGCGAATTGCGAACGGAGGCCGCCGCTGATGGCTTGGGTTTCTGTTGCTGAAAGTGGTTTCATTTTTAGTCCTGTTTGCTGTGATGTTTTGCGTTGTTGCTTCGAATTCAAGTTAGATGTTCTCAGTGATCAAATTAAACGTGGTACGTCCCCAATTGTGAATTCAAGTTAGATGTTCTCAGTGATCAAATTAAACGTGGTACGTCCCCAATTGTGCGCGCCAATTGTGCGCGTGTGCGGAACCGCTCTGTGAACGAGAATTGCGCAGAGCGCAGGCCGCCGCTAACGGTTTGAACTTCAATTTGGTCTAGTGATTTCATTTTCTTTAAACTCCCTTTAACGAGCTGATTTAGTCAGAGTATTTTTGAGTACCTATCGCGGTTTTTATTTAAACGTGGTGCGTCCCCATTACCGCGCCACCATTACCGCGCCATTACCGCGCAATCAGCAATTGAGAGTTGGTACCTAACGGTGCGGCGGAAACAGTAGACTAAAGTTTCGTTTACCGCCCTCTCGTTTCAAAAGTACAAAACTGGTTAACAGAGCATACGCTGCTGCGCCTATCAGGGCGTTTATCCAACTCGCCTCGTGCTTAGAGAGTTCAAAGTAGCCATAGTAGTCATGCTCTAACCCTAGATACTTTCCAGGCAAGCCATAGAAAAGTCCAAGTAAAAAATTCCACGCAAAATGAATAATTACGGTCATCGAGAATCCGTGCAGCAAAAAGACAACAGATTGGAAATAGGCAAATGAAAAGTAGAATACGTACCAAGACCAGAGATCCGTTGAGTGAAGACATGAGAAGAGCACAGCCGAGAAAAAAATTCGCGACTTAATCCGAGGCCACTTTAACTTCGAAAGCGCAAGGTTCCGAAATATAAACTCTTCAGTAAGCGCAAAGAAAAGAGACCACGCAAGAATTGGAATGGGTTGAAATGGTCTGTTTGATATCGAAATTTGTGTGGAACTTAGGAGCACGACACCCGAGGCGCAAAGTAGACCAATCAATATTACTAATATTAATAACAAAAGTTTCGATATCATTTGATGGGTCTCCTCGCGTCTCCATTTTGTAGTTATTATTTTCCGATCGCATCCCTTATCGCCTCGAGAGCTGCGGCTGCCGAGCTAGCGATGCGACCTATAAATCCCATCCCCGCGTAAAAAACCACGGGCTGCAACCCTGGCTCATGCGGCGGCTCTATAAACCACGGATCCCCGTAAGGTCCCATCCCTGGATTATCGCCGCCGGACACAAAAGTACGTTCGCTAAAAGTAACTTCACGCATAAAAATCTCCACATTGTCCCGATACCGTCGGGTACAGTTTTCGTCGAGTACCGACGAGAATGAAAAACTAGGTAATTGAGGACGTATTCCCAATATCCCAGAACTCCGCCACAAACACCTGCAATCACAGACAGGCTAACCGCATTACTGAGAGAGAAGTCAGCCATATTTAATTTGCCCTGTTAAGTTAATTTTCAAACCCTTCCCACAAACCCAAAAACAGGCTCCAACACCCATTCATAGAGCCTGCGTGTATCTTGTTTCACATCGGCCTCCAGCGTCATCCCCGCTTTCAAGGGCTGGGCTTTGCCATACGCCACAATCGTTTGCTCGGCGAGCGATACGGTGATTCGATATACCGCTTCGTTTCCGTTTGATAGTTGCGCGGCGGGCACGGCTACGGCGGCGGCTACGTTGGGCGGGAGCTCGCTTAACGAGTAGGGGCTTTGGGTTATTTCTTTGACTATTCCTTTGCCCATGCCAAATTTTTGGTAGGGGTAGGTTTCGTAGCGCAGCATCACTTCTTGGCCGGGCTCGATAAAGCCAGCGGCGCGGCCGGGCACGTAGATGTGGGCTTCGAGCGTTTCGTCTTGCGGGAGGAGCGTGGCGAGCGTGCCGCCCGGGCCTACGGTTGCGCCTTGCTCAACGGAGATCGCCGTTACCATGCCTGCGCGCTGGGCGACAACGAGAGTTCGTCGGCGTGCAGTATTTTCTACGCGCTCTTGCTCGATGCCGGCAATGCTGCGCAGCGTTTGCTCTTTGTTCGCGGTGATTTGCGTAGCGATTTCGGCTTTTTGGGCGATGAGGCTATCCCGCTCCCGCTTGAGGCCGGTTTCGTTGCGCTGGGTGACTTGTAGCCTAGCTTGCTGCTCCATCAACTCTTCTTGCTTTTGCTGCACTTGGGCGGCGGGTAAGAAGCCTTTGCTGGCTAAATCTTCGTGGCGCTTCAAGGTAATTTCGGATAAGGCTACGCGGCGCATTTGCAGCTCCCGCTCGGCGGCGAGCTGGCCCATCTCGCGCTCGAGCGTGGCGGCGCGCTCGGCGAGCGCTGAGCCGCGAATAATGAGCTGGGCCTGGCTAGCGCGCGCTTCGGCTTCGAGCGCGGCGCGGCGGCTATCAATTTGCTGGGCGATGAGTTTGGCCGTTTCGCCTTGCTCGCTCTCGCGCTCGCCAGAGAGGATGAAAAGAGTTTGCCCCGCTTCTACGCGCTGGCCTTCAACTACCATTTTTTCGACAATAACGCCGCCCGTGCCGGAGGCGATTTTCGAGGCACCCGCTTTCGGCACGAGCACACCGGCAACGCGGGCTTTTTTCGTGTATTCGCCAACATATCCAAACGCTAGAGTAGAAGCGGCCAATGCAAATGAAACGCCCGCTGCCACTGCGTAGCGCACGGGCATGAGCAGTTTTACCCGGCCATACAAGTGGGAAGTTTGGTGGGCCAGCGCTTCGGCGCGGAAGAGGGGCGAATCAGCCACGATGCCCACACTGACTGACAAAGAAATGCGCTTTGCGTATGCGGGGGGGGGTATGACAGAGGATGGTTTCGTGCGCCGCTATGTGCGCTCGAACCACTCATTCCCAACGTGCGCTGCCTTGTATTCAAACTATTCCCCGAGTTTCCGAAATCATCTGCATTTTTTTTGATTGCTACTAACGCAATAGCATTGCGTTTGATCTTGCTTACTTCGTTTCATGAAATATATTGAGCTTCCCCAAAAATTCATACTGACAGTTCTGATAGTTGTTTTTTCGTATATTTTCGTGTAGGTATTTTTTTATGCTCATCACTATTGGGAGCGAGCGGGACGGCCGTCCCGCCTTGAGTTGGAGATAATTTTTGTCGGATGCTCTGCAAAATATTGCGCCGCGTTGAGCGTTGGCACGAAGTAAATCGTCGGTAACCTGTGGAGGATTAACCCAAATACCTGCGGGGAGTACAAAAGGCATTTTCTGGAAGATATTACTCAGTCAGGAAAATGTGGCCTAACGAGGGGCGAGGACTGAGCGCTAGTCATGTTCCATCCCCCAGCGGGGAAGGGTTAGGGTGGGGGAGCGACGCGCACTAAGGCTCAGTGCGCGGACTACCCTTCCCCCCCCCCTCCCAACCTCCCACCGCTGGAGGGAGGAACGATAGTTCGCCGATAGCTCTGTCAATTACACAACTAAAACCCGCACACCTGACTGGGTGATATTTCTAAAAAAGTGCCGTTTTTACGCCGCAGGTATTTCCGTAGAAATTAGCTTTCCAACAACCACTGCAACGCCGCGAGTGCATGCGCGGCGCGCGTTTCTCCCGCGCCGTGCACGCGAATAGCGGAGATACCGTAGCGCGCGAGAGCTTCGTCGAGTTGTACTGCCACGGCCGCGCGTATGTGCGGTCCATCACGTTGCAAGCCGTCGGCCACCCACGGAACATCGGGCGCGCAGACAAGCGTGTGCGCATAGAGCCGGTGGTGGGCCACCGCATCCGCCAGGAGGGAATCGTCATTGAAGTAATGCACACTTGTCAAGGCGATAGTAAGCGGCGTGGTGTCACACAACACAATTGAAAAGCCCTGCGCAGAGAGGGTGTCTTCCGCTTCCATTTGCGCTTGCATGATTGCGCGTTGCTCGTGCTGCTCGGGTGTGCGCTGGTTTGCATGCACCCATGTGCGCAATGCTTCGGTTGTAGATGCGGCCATGGGTAACGCTTGGGCAAGCGCCTGAGCGAGTGAAGTTTTGCCCGTGCTCTCCGCACCCATGATGGCGATGCGCTTCGGTACAGCGGGGGTCATAGCCCGCGCGCAGCTTTGTGCCACACCCGCCAGCCCACCACGGCCATCGCCAAAAAGAGGACATATAAGATTGAGGTGAGCGTTAAGTTTTTGTAAGCGAAAAGCGCCGCGCCTACTGCGTTCACGCCGATCCACACGGGCCAATTTTCAATGCGTTTTTTAGCGAGCAGATAGGTGGCAACGAGACTTCCTGCAGTCGGAAATGCATCCCACCATGGCACATCGGTGTCGGTAAAGCGCTTTAAGAATAACCCAATCCCTAACCACAAAATAATCCAGAGCGCTAGCAACAGTGGCCACCGATTGCGCCCTAAATAGGAGGGCGAAAGGCAGCGGATATCTGCAGCGCCGCGCGTGCCGTAAAGCCATTGCCACCAGCCGTAAAAGGCAGAGGTGATAAACACGAGCTGCAGCGCACCGTCGCCATAAAGTTTGTTCACCCAAAACAGCCACGCGTAGAGCGCGGAGGCTGCAATCGTAAATGGCCACGCCCAGTGAATTTCTTTAATATTGAGCGCTACGCAAATAAGCGAAAAAATAAACGCAGCAATTTCAAGCCACGCCACCGGCGCGCCAAAGAGCGTAAACGCAGCGTCGAGCACGCAGCGTTACCAATCCACCGCGACGCTCGCGCGCACTGCACGCGCTGGCGTGGGCAAGAGATAGACGCCGCCCCATGGTTGCGTGGGGGCTTCCCGCCATGCTTCGCGGTTGGTCGCATTTTCAACATTCAATCGCCAGGTGACGCGCTGACCCGCGCCTACAAATACGTAACGCGCGCCAAGATCAAGCTGCGTGTTCGCCCCGATTTGCAAACTGTTGTCCGCGCTGACCGGCTTCTTGCCTTGCGCCGAAACGAGCGCGTTTACCGCCAAGCCTTTGATCACCGCCACTTGATAGTCCACAAAGAGCGAGCCCGCGACGCGAGGAATGTTGGTCACCCGTTGACCGATGAGTATTTCATTTAATGCTTTCGTGTACTGCGCATCGAGCAACGCCACGCTTGCCTGCACGGATACCTGCGGCGCAATTTTTCCGATTGCAGCGAACTCTAACCCGCGATGACGCGCTTCTTTTGCACCCGCCACGCGCGTCGCCAACCCATCCGCGCCAAAAAGATCATCGCCAAATGGCTTTTTGATTTCAAACGCGGCGGCTGTCAGCAGCAAGCGTGGCGCAGCTTGCCATTTCGCGCCGATTTCAAGCTGCGTGCTTTTGAGCGTTGGCAATGCTTGACCGTAGTTTGCATATTGAAGCGGGCGATTCGGCACCACTTCGCTCTCCGCGCCTTGACCCCAGCTGGCGTAAGCATGGAGTGATTGATTTAACGCCAATGACGCTCCGAGCCAAGGCGTGACGACTGTTTGCTTGACATCAAATGCTTCGCTGCCATCGGTGCGAATCGACCCCCGCTCAATGCGGGCGCTACGAAGGCCTGCGAATGCGTTTGCAGCGTTATTGAAATTGAAAAGGGCGTTCGCGTATAGCTCCGTTGCGCGCTCATCCACATTCGTGCCCGCAATGATCGCATCGGGCGCGGCATCGATTTGCGTTTGCGGGGCAAAAATATTGCCGCTACCTGCGTAGTTGTAAGCTTGCGCTTGCGTGCGCTGCGTAAAGTTGCGGCGTTGCGCACCGAGCGTTAGCGTCGTTTTTGTTGCAACGAAATCAAACGCGCCGCGTGCGTTCACGTCAAATACGCTGAGAGTTCGACGTTCATTATCACTGCGAAAATCATACAAATCATAATCGCCGTTTTTGCAAAAACCAGGATAAACATAGGTTGCATCATTGCTGCAACCATCAGGGAATGCGGTGCGGTCGTTGGTGCGCACGCGCTGCGTTTGGGCGGCGGCATTGAGCATCCAAGCACTATTAAAAGCATGGCTGAGCTTTAAAGCAGCGAGCGTAGATTGCGTTTCGAACGGTTGCGTCCAAGCTTGGGCATTTAGATTGCGTCGAGATTGCGCCGCAGGTAAAGCATCGCCCACGCCATCGCCATCGGTATCAAGCGGGCTCGCGCCGGGCACGGACGGCTGCTTAAAGCGCTGCGCCTCTAAATCAAACGAAATTTTTGTTGCGCCAAAGCGAGCATCTAGCAACGCACTCACAAATTGCTTTTGACCTTTTGCATTATCAATTTCGGGGCGCAACGAATGTGCACTAACATCAATGCGCGCATTCACGCCATCCGCAATACGCCCGCCCAAATACGTGTATCCGCCAACGCTGCCGCGCTCGCCTACGGAGACCTGCGCGCCATGCGCGAGCGCAGTCGTCGCACGTAGCGTCGTCGCGTTGATCAAACCGCCCGGCGCGCTTACACCCGAGAGCATTCCGCTCACCCCTTTTAATACTTCAATCTGCGATTTATTTTCTAGTGCGAGCGGGCCGATGTTCAATACTGGCAACCCATCGCGACGAAAGTTATAAACGTTATCCAACACAAAACCGCGCACGGAAAGCGATTGGTTGTAGCCGGTGGTGTTGTACGAATCAGAGAGCGACGCATCAAGCCGCGTCAGCTGTGAAAGTGAGCTCAGCGCCGTCTCATTCAACACGTCTTTTGAAAGTACCGACACACTTTGCGCCAACGCACGCACGCGCACATTACCAAAGCCCGCCACCTCTGCCCGCTCCGGCTCTAACACCGGCGCGGCTTTGCCCTCCACCGTAATCGCGGGCAAACTTTGCGTTTGGGAGTGGGCGAACGTGCCCAATACCTGCGGCGCAGAAATGGCCGCTATTACAACTAATCTTCGTAAAAACGCCATCGTATTTTCCTATCGATGGCAGGGAGAAACTCATGTGCTTTCTATTCCACAATTTCGCAAGCCGAAAACCGCAAATACCGGAACGGAACCCATCGTGGAAAAGAAACGTCGCTTCCCTGCGCAAGCATTACCTTGTTCAAGTTCCAGGGTGTAATCTCAGCCCGCTCGAAATAGAACTTCGACGAGCACCCCTAGCGTGAGCTCGAATTATAAAGCGAGATTCAATTAGCCATTAGTCACGTATCGTCAGCAATTGCGCACGCCGCGCGTAGCTTTAGCAAAGCCCGAAGCAGGCTTTCGCGCTCGCTCGGTGTGAGCGTTAAAAGCATTTGTGCTTGACTGCGCTGGGCAATTGGCATGACTTGTTGAAAAAGTTTTTTACCTTTGGGCGTGAGCGTGCAGGCCACGCGCTTGGGTCGTGCTGGATTTAGGCTTACCATTGTTGCCAGTCCGTTGACAACGAGCGAGCCCATCGTTCGGCTCACCAGCGCTTTGTCCGACGCGGAGACATCGACCAAATCTGAAAACGGAATACCCGGGGAGTCGGCGAGCAGCGCGAGGATGCGCCACTGCGCAACCGAAAGCCCGTATTGCGTGGCG
The DNA here is from genome assembly GCA_031376405.1 of Betaproteobacteria bacterium. Lineage (GTDB taxonomy): Bacteria > Pseudomonadota > Gammaproteobacteria > Burkholderiales > Casimicrobiaceae > JANMDS01. Next base: position 11,629 of record JANMDS010000430.1, on the reverse strand, counting down.
TAGGGGATGGTGATCGTTCGGCGCAAAAGATTACTGGTTTGTGCGAATTGCGTGGTGAGAAAGTTTCGTACGTTGAGCGTTGCGCCGCTAGCGTCTACATTTCGCCATGCCATTTTCCCCGCGCCCGCGGCATCTGGCTCGGTGCGTTGCGCAATTGGGCGGACGGCGTTTTTTGGTTTGGATTGTTTGGGTGACATCGGCGTAGATTTCGTTACTTCCGTATTTTGACTCAGTGAGCTTCCTATCTCTCAAATCGTCAGTCTCGGTGCGTGTTTCGATTACGTCGATATAGTTGTTGATGCATCAACAACTTTATCGTATGATTGTCTTTTCTAAGTTAGATCATTTCGGGAGGCAATCATGGCATCATCGTTTTCCTATACACGGCGGTTGATTGGGTATGCGTTATTTGCCAGTGCAGCGCTCGGCTTGGACAGCGCAATCGCGCAGGGCTACCCTGATAAACCCATCACGATGATCGTTTCGTACCCGCCGAGCGGAGATACCGATGCGATGGCACGCCTTTACGCAGAAAAACTCTCGCAACGTTTGAAGCAAAATGTTGTTGTAGAAAACAGAGCGGGCGCGGGCGGCACCATCGGCAATACACTCGTCAACAAAGCCGCGCCAGATGGCTACACACTTTTGTTCACCCCGAACCCATTTACCACTGCACCCATGGTGCTTAAGCTCACCGCCGCGGCGAGCTATGATGTGTTGAATGGATTTGAGCCGGTGATCCAAACCGGTACGCAATCGGTCTTGTTGGTGGCTCACCCCGATGCGGGGATTAAGAACGTGCGCGATGTGGTCAGCTTGGCTAAAGCCGGTAAGCCATTGAATTACGCGAGCCCCGGTGCGGGGTCGCCTATGCACATCGCTGCCGAAATGCTCAACCGCGCGGCGGACATCAAGGTGCAGCATGTGCCGTATCGGGGCATCGGTCCGATGATCCCCGATCTGCTCTCGGGTCGGGTACAAATGGGCTACACCACGTATGGCCCCGTCGCGCAACATATCAATACCGGAAAATTGGTCGCCGTGGCGTTGACCGACCCCGAGCGCACGTCGCTTATTTCTGGCCTCTCGACGATGGCTGAGCAGGGTTTCCCAGCGGTGAAAGAAGGCGCATGGCATGGCATCATGGCACCGAAAGGCACACCGACTGCAACGGTTGACCTCCTGAACGCACACATGAACGAAATTCTAAAAATGCCCGATGTCGTCGAGAAGATGGCTTCGTTCGGCGCGCGGCCTGTCGGCGGGAGGCCTGATCAACTATCAAAAGTTAATGCTGAAGATTTTGCGCGCTTGAGCAAGGCGATTCGCGATCTCAATATCACTGCCGATTGATCTCCAACGTAACACGTAGCAAGGCTGGTCGATGGAACACTCAACGTTAGGAAAAGATACGCCGCAGGTTAACGCGCGTGCGAAGGTGTTGGGTCGCGCGCAATACGCTGGAGACATTAAATTACCCGGGATGCTGCACGCAAAAGTATTGCGCAGCCCCTACCCACACGCCAAAATAGTTCGGATTGATACTAGCGCAGCGGCTGCTTTGCCTGGCGTAATGTCAGTATTAACGGGTGACGATTGCCCGAAATCGCTCTGGGGTGGACACCATAAAGAGCGTAGCATTTTGGCGCGCGATGTGGTGCGTTTTGCAGGTGAGGAAGTGGTGGCGATCGCGGCGGTGAGTGAAGAAATAGCGCGTGATGCACTCGATCTAATTCGGGTTGAATACGATGAGCTGCCTGCGCTTTTTTCCCCGCAGGAATCACTCACCGCTGGCGCGAGCAACATTCACACTGGCCGCAACAACATCGCCCACGCCATTGCGTTTGACAAAGGTGATGTAGATGCCGGTTTCTCGCAATCGCACTTGGTCTTCGAGCAAACCTACAGCACGCACCCGCAATACCCCGGTTATTTAGAGCCGATGGCCACGCTCGCGCACATTGATGTCGATGGTCGACTGGAAGTGTGGGCTTCGACGCAATCCGCGTTTTTAGCCCGCGCCAGACTTGCTAGCGCGCTCGAGTTGCCCGTTTCGCAGATTCGATTTCACCAAGCGACGACTGGCGGTGGCTTTGGCGGAAAAATCATTGAAGATGCCAATAGCCTAGTGGCGGGTCTTCTGGCGCTGAAATCTAGAAAACCTGTTCGGCTCGTGAATACCCGGCTCGAAGATTTTCAAGCGGCGTGTTCGAGTTTGCCCGAGCAGATTACGCTTAAGATTGGCATGAGCCGCGACGGTATTATTTTGGCTAAGGAAGTACGCATCGTTGCCGATTGTGGGGCGTATAGCGGGCTCTGTAGCGAAATCATGCACGTTAGCGCAATGCGCAGCGACAATATGCACCGGCTTTCAAACATACGCTGCCACGCAACGCTTGCCTACACACACAATCCGCCTCACGGCGCATTCCGAGGCTTTGGCGGCTCGCAAATGCTTTTCGCGCTCAACAGCCATTTGGATACGATGGCTACCAAACTTGGGCTCGATGTCGTCGATGTGCATTTAAAAAATGCAATTGAACGCGGCGAGGTTTCCGCTCACGGTTGGGTGATCGGCAGCACAGGTCTAAAAGAATGCATCGCACAATGCGTCGAATCGGTACCGCGCGCGCGCGGTGAGAGCGAAGCTGGGGATAAAAAGCGCCGCGGTTGGGGCATGGCCACGGCGATGCACGTGAGCGGCAATCGCACCATCGGCAATTGGGATGGCTCGACTGTCGTTTTGAAGTTTCATGAGGATGGTCGCGTGCTGATCCACTCAGGTGAGGCCGATATGGGGCAAGGCGCAGCGACGATGCTGAGCCAAATCGTAGCGCACGAATTGACCATCCCGCTTGTGAACGTTCACGTTGTTGCACCCGATACCGATATTTCGCCGTTTTGCCTTGGCGCACTGGCCTCGCGCGTCACCATCGCAGGGGGCAATGCGGCAATCGTTGCGGCCAGCGCCGCGCGCGAAAAGCTGCTGCGCTTTGGCGCGGAGTTACTGAAAGTGCCGTTAGAGCAGCTCGAGCTTGCAAACGGTATGGTGCGTAGCAAGACCGATCCAACGTTATCAAAAACAATCGGCGAGCTTGCAAAGCTGCACATCTGGCGCGAAGGCGGCGAAGGTATTCAGGCCCAAGGATCGTGGGACGCTAAGACTACGATGCACAACAATTTAAAGGGCAATGTCGCCTCCGCCTACTCCTTCGCGGCGCAAGCTGTGGAGGTAGAAGTGGATACCGAAACCGGGCAGGTAGTGGTGACTAAGAGTTTTGTCTCTGATGATTGTGGCAAAGCGCTCAACCCCATGGCTGTTCACGGCCAGAGCAATGGCGCAGCGGCACAGGCAATCGGCTGGACGCTCTATGAAAATCTACTTATCGAAAGTGGTCGGCTCACCAATATGGATTTCGCCGACTACACGATGCCCACGGCCGACGCATTGCCCCGCCTTGCGAGCGGCATCGTGGAATCAAACGACCCGAACGGTCCGTATGGAGCAAAAGGCGCGAGCGAAACGGCCATCTTGCCGGGCGCGCCCGCAATCGCAAATGCCGTTTTTAACGCAATAGGCATCCGCATCACCGAGCTACCAATTACACCTGAAAAAGTATTGGCAGCGCTGCGCGCGCGCGCCGATCAAATGGAATCTGCGCGTGGTTGATTTCGATTTTCTCGAGCCGCAAACCGTCGCGCACGCGAGCCAGCTTCTCGCGCAATATGGCGAGGACGCGCGCTTGATCGCTGGCGGCACCGCGCTCATTCTCGCGCTTCGGCAGCGCATGCTGCAGCCGCGCCAGCTCATCTCGTTGACGAAGATTGAAAAGCTTCGCGGCATCACGGTCGATAACGCCGGGACACTACGGATTGGCGCACTGACCCGGCATAGCGAAGTCGGCGCTTCGGAAACCGTTCGTGCTCACCACCCAGTATTGGCTGGGTTAGCGCGCGTGTTGGCTAATCCACAAGTGCGCAATCAAGGCACGTTCGGAGGCAACCTATGCTACGCCGACCCAGCGACCGACCCGCCTGGATGTTTGTTAGCGCTTGAAGCGAGCATTACGCTGGAAAGTCAGCACGGGGAACGCACGCTTCCTATTGCCGATTTTTTGGTGGACTACTTCACCACTGCAATCGAGCAAGATGAAATTTTGGTCGCGATCAATGTTCCAGCAAGTAAGGCAAACAGCAACGCGCTATACACCCGCCACTTGCGCACCGCTGCCGAGCACCGGCCATTGGTCAATTTCACTTCAATTGTTGAGTGCGAAGGCCCGCTGTGCATCGATGCGCGAATCGTTACCGCCGCCTCGACGATTACGCCCGTTCGCTGCACGCAAGCCGAATCGCTTCTACGAGGAAAGACGATTACGCCGGAGTTGGTCGATGCAGCAGCGCAGCTTGTAGAAACGCAGATCTCCCCCATTTCGGATTCACGGGGAACCGATGATTATCGGCGGCATATTGCGGGTGTAGTTGCGCAGCGAAATTTGCGTAAGGCATTCGGCTTGGAAAACGCATGAGCCCATCAATCTTTAACGGATCGCGCGATGAGTAAACACACGATTTCAATTACAGTAAATCGGCAACGCCACCAGATGGAAGTGCCTGCACGCCGCCTCTTGGCCGATTTATTGCGTGAAGATTTGCATCTCACCGGCACCAAGCGTGGCTGCGAAACGGGCACCTGCGGCGCGTGTTCGGTGCTTCTAAACGGTGAGCTCGTCAAGTCGTGTTTGTCACTGGCGGTGCAAGCCGATGGCTGCGCCATCTCGACGGTGGAAGGATTAGCCAATGGCGATCATTTGCACCCGCTTCAAGAGTGCTTCATGCAATGCGGCGGATTGCAATGCGGCTACTGCACCCCAGGTTTTTTGATGGCTGCCGCCGCGCTGCTCGCGCAGAATCCTAACCCAACAGAAGCAGAAATTCGTAAAGCGTTAAACGGCAATCTCTGCCGTTGCACGGGATACACCCAAATCGTTGAATCGGTTATGCGCGCTGCACAACGTATGAATGCTAATTGAGAAGTTTATTGCGCTCAACGCGCCGATAGACGCAGTATGGGCGATACTGCTTGATCCGAAGCGGATGATCGAGTGCGTGCCCGGAATGAAGTCGGTAGACGTGATTAGCGACGATGAATATCTTGCGCTAATGCAAGTGAAAATTTCGTTTATCTCCGCGAGCTTTAAGCTGCATACAAAAATCGTCGAACGCCGCGCACCGCATTACTTGCGCGCGGAAGGCACAGGCGAAGACTCGAGCGTGGCGAGCTCGCTCAAGCAAACCACTGAGCTTTCGCTAAGCGAAAGCGAAGGCTGCAGCACAGCGCTACAACTCAAGGTTAAAGTTGATGTGGTGGGTCGGATTGCGTCGTTTGGGCTTTCAGCGATGAAAACCAAAGCAGATCGATTATGGGACGAATTCGGCACTAACCTTAACGCGCAGCTCGCTGCTGTAAGGGAGCCAGCTCCCCAACAACGGCTTGCCGAGCCTGACACTGCAGCAGCCGTGGTGACTGCTGCGGTGCAACCGATTATTTCTGCAAGCGACCACGTCAAAATAAAGCCGAAGAAAATCATTATTGTGGGTGCAGGAATTATCGGCGTGTGTACTGCCCACGCATTACTAAACGATGGCCATGAAGTTACGCTCATCGACGCCCAAGACGGTGCGGCGAGAGGGGCAAGCCATGCCAATGGCGGGTGTTTATCGGCGGCGCTTTGCGTGCCTTGGGGCGATCCGGGGTTACCGAAGCTGGCGTGGAATGCGCTGTTTGACCGCGCATCACCAATCACAATTCGCCCTGATTTTCGGCTTGATCAGTTGCGCTGGTTACGGGATTTTCTTAAAAACTGTAAGCGTGAAAACGCCGCTGTAAACACGCAGCAGATGCAAGCACTGGCGCAATTTAGCCTAACCGCGCTCAATCAACTGACCAGCGATACCGCACTTGAATTTGACCATCGACCAACCGGCCTGCTGCTTATTGTGCACACGCCCGAACAGCGGGCGACGATGCATCCGATGGTCGCTACGTTGCGCACGCGCGGGTTCTCCGCGCTATGGCTTGATCCTGAGCAAGTCTTCGCGATCGAGCCCGCATTGGGACACGATGGTCAGCGAATTGCGGGTGGAATATTTATTGAAAACGAAGGCAGTGGGGATTGCGAGCTTTTTACTCAGCAGCTCCTCAAGCATTGCCAGAATCGCGGCCTGAAAACGGCGTTTAGCACCGCGATCCAGGAAGTCGAGCTGGATCAAACCGCCACTGGCCGCAAGAGCATAAAGAACATTTCAAGCGCGACGGCAACGTGGCATGCCGATGCATTCGTATTTGCAACTGGCGTTGCAACGCGGGAACTGCTGCGAGCGCATCTGCACGTACCCGTGAGCGCAGTGGCAGGCTACACCATGACGGCACGCGTCGTCGATGCCTCGCGTGCACCGCGCCATGCAGTGATCGACCACGAAAGCAAACTTGCCATTGCACCGATGGGTGAATTTGTGCGGGTTGCCGGTATCGCGGAGTGGGGATGCGAATCAAATGCCCTCTCCCCCGAGCGCTGCCAACAACTCGCGGCCACCTACGAGCGCCTCTATCCAGGCTCCGCAGATGTTGCGCAGGCGCGCTATTGGCTCGGGCAGCGCCCGATGACACCCGATGGCACGCCCATCATCGGTCAATCAGGGATTGAAGGGCTGTACTTAAACGTCGGGCACGGAACGTATGGCTGGACGATGGCTTGCGGCGCCGCGCAATTGCTCGCAGGCGTGGTTGGTGATCGCCCCTCAGCGCTCGACTCCACGCAATACGATTTGCTGCGCTACCAACGCTAACGTTCAATTTCAAATGGAACGCAAGCTATCGATACAACCCACGCTCCCGAGCCATCACGCGCGTTAAGCCCAGAAGCGCTTGGGCATTGGGCATCGGTAGATTTATCTTCTCGCCAATTTCCACCACTGCGCCGAGCAACGCATCAAGCTCAATCGCGCGCTGGGCTTGCACATCCTGCAACATAGAAGTGCGCACTGCGCCCAACTTGCGGGTAACAGCGTGCCGGTCTTCCGCGCTTTGGGTAATCGGCACGCCAAGAGCCGCGCCCACGGCGTTCGCCTCCGCCATGATCGCCGAGCACCATACGCGGATGTAATTGTCGTCGAGCAATTTATCCATTGTCGCACCAGTGAGCGCGGAGATTGGATTCATCGTCATGTTGCCCCACAGCTTGTACCAAACGTCGCGTTGAATATCGAGTGAGGTTTCTACTTCGAAACCGGCCTGCGAAAAAAGCATGCTCACATCAGTCAATCGTTGCGATGCGCTGCCCGCTGCTTCGCCGAATACTAACCTGTTGCCCATGCGGTGTTGAATCACGCCGGGCGCGCTGACGCTCGAAGCTGCGTGCACCACGCAGCCTAATACCTGCGGCGCAGAAATGGCTTTGCTTATGCGCGCATCGGCATCCACGGCGTGAATCGTCGTGCCATGCAGGGGGCGATCGGCGCGCCCCAAAAACCACCACGGTACGCCATTCATCGCCGAAACGACGACCGTATTCTTTCCCATCAAAATCTGCGCCGCAGGTATTACCTCGGTGAGCGCAGTCGTTTTCGTGGCAAGCACGAGCACGTCTGGCGTGGGCAATGCCTTCGCATCGTCCGCAGCAATCACTTGCGCGATAGACTCGTCACCCGCCTCAATGAGTCGAAGGCCATTCGCGCGAATGTCCGCCAACGTCGCGCCACGCGCGAGCACGCTCACTTCGCTCACGCGCGCAAGCCGCGCCGCCATCCACCCCCCAATCGCACCCGCGCCGATTACGCAAATTTTCATCTTGAACTATGCCTCACACTTCACGACGATTTCGCCAAAACCGTGACTATAAGCCACGCTAAACGCATCACCCACGGCCATCGGTACGGGTCGCGTAAACGAACCTGACAAAACAAAATCGCCCGCGCGCAATTGCTGCCCATATTTCGCCAAACGCCGCGCGAGCCACACAATCCCCATCGCCGGATGCCCGAGCACGCCACTGGCAAGCCCCGTTTCCTCCACCGCGCCATTCTTACTCATCGCCGCGCCCACCCATGGCAAATCAAGCCCATTAGTAGGCTTACGCACATCGCCCACGATCACCGCAGCGTTCGCTGCGTTATCTGAAATCGTATCCACTACTTTGCGTGGCGCTTTGGTTGCCCGATCAAGCCGCTCAATGCGGGCATCAATAATTTCTAGCGCGGGCGTGATGTATTGTGTTGCGTCGAGCACATCCCCTAGCGAAGTCTGTGCGCCGTCAATATCGCGCTTCAACACAAACCCAAGCTCCACTTCCACCATTGGCACGATAAATCGCGCCATTGAAAAGTGCTCGCCCGAGCGCATCATCATGTGCTCCAAAAGCATACCCGAATCGGGCTCTGTGATCTGCGCCGCTATCTGCATCGCCCGCGATGTGAGCCCAATCTTATGCCCCACCGGCTTATGCCCCGCCGCAATCTTTTGCAGCATCCACGCCGCTTGCACCGCATACGCGTCGTCCATCGTCATCGCGGGGAAGCGCTTGGAGAATTGCTCGATTTGCGCGCGTGTATTTTCGGCTGCGAAAAGCGCGCTAGCGAGCGCTTGAATTTCTTGCTGGGAAGGTTTCATTTCGCAATCATACCTTCGGCGCAGATTTGCCCAGTTTTTTGGGAGATAAGTTTGAAAAAGTGCCTTTTCTGCGCCGCAGGTATTTGAGTAGCCATTTGCATGCGCTCAAAAAATATAGTATGATACTCATCATGCGAAATGCACGCAATATTCGTTCATCTACCAAACAAGCCTCCCACGAGCGCATCGTGATAGCTGCTGCGCGCGCCATACGACGCAGTGGATACGACGGAACGGGAGTGGCCGACATCATGAAAGAAGCGGGGCTCACCCACGGGGCGTTTTACGCGCACTTTGCATCTCGTGAAGCCATGCTGGCGGAGGCTGCGGACCGCGCCGGGGCTGAATCCAGCGCAAATGCTGCCAAGCTTATTGCAGCGACACCCTCTGGTCAGACGCTTCAAGCTCTGATACAGATGTATCTTTCAAAAGCGCACATTGAGGGCATTGAAACCGGTTGCCCGATATCAGCGCTCGGCTCAGAAATGCCTCGGCAATCTGACGAGGTGCGTCGTGCTGCTACCCGTCGCATAAAAGAGATGATTGACCTTGTGAGTCGTCAGTTGCCTGACTGGGGGCAGCCCTCGGCGCATGAGCATGCGCTATTTACACTCGCCACCTTGGTTGGCACATTGATGTTAGCTCGTGCTGTAGACGATCCAAGGCTATCTGATTCGTTTTGCCAAGCAACCTTAAATCGGCTCGTACCAACAAATAAATGAGTCATCAAATTAACTTTTTCCGTTTGCCCATAAATATGATGCTCATCATATCGCGTTTTTATGCGGTCGATCTTTAGCGCCCATTACTCCTACTTTTTGAAATTGCACAAAACATGAAAGCACTCACCTTCAAACGCTATGGCAAGGCCCCCGAGATCGGATTTACCGAAGTTCACCGCCCGACGCTTAAGCCAAACGAACTGCTGGTGCAAGTTCACGCCGTCGGCCTGAACCCAATCGATAACATGATCCCAGCTGGCACTTTCAAACCCATTTTGCATTTCAAGTTACCGGCTACGCTGGGCAGCGATTTGGCCGGTGTGGTGACAGAGATCGGCAGCGCCGTGACGCGCTTCAAAATCGGTGATGCAGTGTTCGCCAACATCTTCGATTTGGGAACGGGGTCGCTCGCCGAGTTCGCGGTAGTTCCAGAAAGTACAGCCGCCCTTAAGCCCGCCAATCTAGATTTCGTACAGGCCGCGTCAATCCCGATGGTCGGGTTGACCTCGTGGCAAGCGCTGAAAGAGCGTGCGAATCTTCAGCCCAATCAGAAAGTCTTCATCCCCGCAGGCTCCGGCGGTATTGGCACATTCGCGATCCAGCTGGCAAAGCACCTTGGTGCGAAGGTGGGAACGACCACCAGCACAGGCAACGTCGAACTGGTTCGCGGCCTTGGCGCAGACGAGGTAATCGACTACAAGAAGCAAGAATTCGAGAAAGTGCTGCGCGGCTACGACATGGTGCTGTGCACGGTAAAGGGTGATGCATTAGAGAAGTCTATCGACATCGTCAAGCCGCGGAGCACGATCATCTCGCTGGTCGGGCCTCTAGACGCTGCATTCGCGCGCGCTCGACGGCTGAACTTTGTCTTGACGTTCGTGTTCTGGTTGATGAGCCGCAGGATCATGCGCCTTGCGAAAAAGAAAGAAGTCGCCTACTCATTCCTCTTTGCCCGTCCCGACGGCGATCAACTCGCCGAAATCGGCGAACTTCTCACAGCGGCGCGTATCAAGCCTGTAATCGACACGGTGTTTCCGTTCGAACAAGCAAAAGAAGCCCTTGAATACCTCGCGCAAGGACGCGCTAAGGGCAAGGTCGTGGTCAGGCTTAGGTAAACCACCGCCGCGTTGCAGTCGCACGCCGATTTATATGATGAACATCATATATTTTCACAATTTGAGTCTGGAGTTTCAAATGAAAAACGAACAAGCTGTTGACGATACTTTGCGCGCGTGGAATGCCCGGGTGATTGAAGTAAGGCAGCGACAACTGAGTTGCGGTGGCGGAAAAGCCGGGCTAGCCAGTGCCGCGCAAGTACAGGGCAAGACTGGCATGGAAATCATGATGGCTTTACTGAATGGTGATTTGCCCCATCCGCACATGGCGGACACTTTTGATTGTGACCTTGTTGAGTTGGGTGACGGCCTCGCGATATTTCAGTCAACTCCACAACTTAAGCACTTCAACCCCCTCGGATCAGTTCATGGCGGCTGGTACGCAACGTTGTTGGACTTCGCTTTGGGGTGCGCAGTTCAGACCAAGTTGCCCGCGGGTCGCAGCTACACCACTGCTCAAATAAACGTCAATATCGTACGAGCGGCAAATGCGCAAACGGGCCCTTTGCGGTGCGTCGGCACTGCCATTCATGTCGGCCGTCAAGTGGGTACGTCCGAAGCTCGGATAGTGGGTCCCGACGGCAAACTTTATGCCCACGCAACGACGACGTGCTTCCTCTTTGATGTTGCATAGAAATGGGTTTAACCCAAGTCCCATTGCGCATCAGTCTTTTGCAATTTAACCATTGAAATCTCAAATGAAAATCGAAAATTCCGTAGTACTCATCACCGGCGCGAACCGTGGTATTGGGCGCGCCTTTGCGCAAGAATTAATTTCGCGTGGCGCTCGCAAGATCTACGCTGGCGCGCGCAATCCCGCGACCGTAACGTTGGCTGGCGTACAGACTCTGCGGCTTGATGTCAACAGCCCGCTGGAAATCGCTGCGGCAGCACAACAAGCATCAGACGTGACCATAGTAATTAACAACGCGGGCATTGCCCAACCTGGTGGGTTTCTCGCGCAGGGCAGTGATGAAGTGACACGCCGTATTTTTGAGACCAATTTCTTCGGCGTGCTCAATATCAGCAAAGCCTTTGCACCAGTACTCGCAGCCAATGGCGGCGGCGCACTGCTCAATGTCTTGTCCGTTGCATCGTGGGTCAATGGAGGCGAATTAGCCGCC
>JANMDS010000410.1:0-7892 GCA_031376405.1 Betaproteobacteria bacterium | reverse complement strand
CCCGCCATTTCGCCGCACACCGCAATGGGCTTACCCGCGCGCTGCGCAGTGGCAATCGCCATGCCCACTAACTGCACTACGGCGGGGTGGAGTGGATCATATAAGTGCGAAACCGCTTCGTCGCCCCGATCAATGGCGAGCGTGTATTGAATGAGATCGTTGGTGCCGATGGAGAAGAAATCTAAGTGTTGCGAAAAGTAGCGCAGCATCAATACCGAGGCGGGAATTTCGATCATGCCGCCCATCAACACCTGCTGCGCAAAGGCTACATTTCTCTCCGCTAGCTGTGCCTTCGCCCGCACGACGAGGGCGAAGGTTTGCGTAAGCTCTTGCGCGGTGGCGAGCATGGGGATCAAGATGCGGATATTGCCGAACGCTGATGCCCGCAATATGGCCCGCAATTGCGTTAAAAATAATTTTGGCTCCGCTAAACACAAGCGGATGGCACGCAAGCCCAACGCCGGATTGGTCGTAACTCGATCGCCTACGCCCGCCATTCTTTTATCCGCGCCGAGATCGAACGTGCGGATCGTAACGGGCTTACCCTCCATCTTTTGCGCGACTTCGCGGTAGGCTTCAAATTGCTCATCCTCGGTGGGTAAATCTTGCCGATTCAAAAATAGAAATTCACTCCGAAACAGCCCAATGCCATCGGCACCGCTTTCGATTACCTCATCGATATCGCTTGGCAATTCAATATTTGCGTTCAGCGCGATGGCCACGCCATCCACCGTTTCGGTTCGTTTTTTGGCGAGCAGCTTGAGTTGGGCGCTCGCCAACACATTGGCGTTTTGCTTGACGCGATACTCTGCAAGCACCGCTTCGTCAGGGTTCACGATGACCAGGCTGGCATCGCCATCGATGATTAACACTTCGTTTTCGCGGATCATCGCGCGCGCGTTGTGCAACGCTACTACCGCCGGAATGCCTAGCGAACGGGCAACGATAGCGGTGTGCGAAGTTACGCCGCCGACATCGGTGATAAAGCCAGAAAACGCTTGGTCTTTATATTGAATGACATCGGCGGGTGATAAATCGTGCGCCACCAACACCGTATGTTGGTCTCGGGGCAACGGCGCCATGCCGTGTTTGCCCATGAGCGCTTTTATTAAGCGCTCCACCACATGCACCACATCGGCTTTGCGCTCGCGCAAATAGGCATCTTCAAAAGCATCGAACTGTTCGACCAACGCATTAAGATGCTGGGTGACCGCCCACTCGGCATTGCAGCGTTGTTCGGCAATCGTATCGAGTGGAGCTTGCGCGAGCGAGGGGTCGGAGAGCAGCATCCAGTGCACATCGAGAAACGCGCCTAACTCGGCGGGCGTTTTCTCATTCATGATTTGGGCTTGTAGCGTTTCAAGCTCGGTACGCACCGTTTTCACAGCCGCTACATAACGCGCGCGCTCGGCCTCTACTTTTTCTTCCCCGATTTCGTAGTGGGCCACTTCTAAGGTGGCGTGCGATACCAATTGGGCACGGGCAATGGCGATACCCGGTGCTGCAGAAATGCCATGCAATACGAACGACGACGTACTGTTTTTAAGTGCGCTCGTCGCGTCCTTTACAGCATCATCGGGCACGGGGCTTACTCGCCTTCGCCGAAGTAATCGGCGATGAGCTCGGTGAGCGCTTTCATCGCCTCGGCTTCGTCCGCGCCATCGGTTTCCACTACGATTTGGCTGCCCTTGGCTGCGGCCAACATCATCACACCCATGATGCTTTTTGCGTTCACCCGACGCCCATTGCGCGACAAATTAATTTCGCATGCAAAACGCGTGGCGGTTTGTGTAAGCTTGGCCGAGGCGCGTGCGTGCAGGCCGAGTTTGTTTATGATTTCTACTTCTTTTTTTATCATGTCGAACTCAATGTTCTCATTTGTCCGGCCAGCGTATCGGAGGCACACGGCCCGCCCGCACGCGAGCAATCAATTCGAAATACGCCCTCCACACCACCGCTGACCACCCGCTTCAACAGCGAAGGCATATCAAGTTCGCGCGAAGCTAGGGCCCGCAGCAGCATCGGCACATTCACCCCCGATACGGCCTCCACATGCCCGGGCACGACCAACCGGCACGCTAAATTCGACGGGCTTGCACCAAACACGTCAGTCAAAATCAACACACCGTGCCCGTCGTCAAGCGCGGCCACCGCGCTTTGCGCTGCAAGCAATACATCATCTGGGCATTGCTCCGCCGCCACCGTTAATGCTTGCAACCGCTCCAACGAGCGCCCCTGCACATGCATTGCGCAAGCAATGAGTGCGTCACCCAAAGGCTCGTGGGTGATGAGTAAAACCCCGATCATGGTGCGTGTATTCCCATGCATAGAAACCCCACGATGGTAGCATTTCGGCATGAAAAATATCTGTGTGTACTGCGGCGCAAACCCTGGCAATACGCCCAACTTCGCCGAAGTTGCCGCATCGGTGGGTAAGTTGCTCGCAAATGAGGGCATCGGCTTGGTATACGGCGGTGGCGCTGTGGGCTTAATGAACACGGTGGCCCGTGCCGCGCTCGATGCGGGGGGTGAAGTCATCGGCGTGATTCCGGAAGCGCTCATGAACCTAGAGCTCGCCCGCACCGATCTGACTTCGCTGCATGTGACTGCGGACATGCACGCCCGCAAAGCCAAAATGGCCGAGCTCTCCGATGGCTTTATCGCGCTCCCAGGCGGCTTCGGCACGCTCGATGAGCTGTTTGAAATGATTACCTGGGGGCAATTGGGTTTCCACAAAAAACCCATCGCGTTGCTGAACATGGATGGTTTTTACGATCCTCTCTTAACGATGGTCGAGCACATGTGCGCCAGCGGCTTCGTGCGCGCGCAGCACCGCGGTTTGTTTGTTCACGCCAGCACGCCCGAAGCAACACTCGCCGCCATGCGCGCGTGGACGCCGATTGATGCGGCGAAGTGGTTGCCGTCTACATTGAAAGCAAAGGCGAGTTAACAATACCTGCGGCGCAAAAACGGCATTTTCTAGGAGATATCTCCTAAGAATGCCGCGTTTTGCGCCGCAGGTTTTTTGGTAGCACCGCGTTAGCCGAACTATCCCACGCTTTTACGCTGATCGATCCTCGTCAAACAATTTCGTGGCCTAGGGTTTAGGGCAAACTGCGTGCCATGAATTCCTTCGACGCAATCATCATCGGCGCAGGCGCAGCCGGGCTTTTCTGTGCGGCGCGCGCGGGGCAACGGGGCCGCAAAGTGGCGCTGATCGACCACGCTGAAGTGCTGGGTGAAAAAATCCGCATCTCGGGCGGCGGGCGATGCAATTTCACCAATATCAACACCACGCCGCAAAACTTCCTCTCGCAAAATCCGCACTTTTGCCGAAGCGCGCTGGCACGCTATACGCCGCAAGATTTTGTAGCGCTGGTAGCGAAACACTGCATCGCGTATCACGAAAAAACGCTCGGGCAATTGTTTTGCGATGATTCCGCGCAGAACATTATTGATATGTTGGCAGGCGAATGTGCCCGGGGAAAAGTACAGGTCATTCACCCCGCTACGATTGAATCGGTAGCGTTCGAAAAAGCCTTTCAAGTACACACTTCGAAAGGCACCTTTACTGCGCCGCAAATCGTGATTGCCACCGGAGGGCTTTCTATTCCGGCTACCGGCGCCACAGCGTTTGGCTATGAAATCGCGAAGCAATTTGGCATCCCGCTCACGCCGCTGCGCGCAGGGCTTGTGCCGCTGGCGCTGGACGCACCGGACTTGGAACGCTACGGCATGCTCTCGGGCGTGGCGTTCGAGACGACCGCAGCGTGCGACGGCGCGCGCGAGACGTTCCGTGAAGCGGCGTTGCTCACGCATCGCGGGCTCTCCGGCCCGGCGGTGTTGCAAATTTCGAGCTACTGGAAAGCAGGCGAGAGCGTGCAGTTTGATCTGCTGCCAGGCATCCACGCGGAAGCGTGGCTACTGAACGTGCGCACGAAAAATAGCACGCTCACCAAGGCGTTGAGCGAACACATACCCGTGCGCTTGGCCGATGCGTGGGCACGCGTACACGCGCCGGAAAAGCCCATTGCGCAGTGGACGCGTTCGGAAATGCAAAGTGTTTCCGCGCAGTTAAACGCGTGGTCGCTCAAACCCAGCGGCACGTTGGGTTACAAAAAAGCGGAAGTGACTTTGGGTGGTGTGGACACGCGCGCGCTCTCGCAGCAAACGATGATGGCAAGCAAAGTGCCGGGCTTATTTTTCATCGGCGAAGTGGTGGACGTAACCGGCTGGCTCGGCGGCTACAACTTTCAGTGGGCGTGGGCGAGCGCAGCGGCCTGTGGGGATGCGCTGTAGCGTGCGCGGCGCTCTGAGCCGCACAGCCCTCGGCCCGATTCGAGAACGCCATGTTGAGCGAAGCGAAACATCAGCATGCGCAAGAATTGTGCGGGATTTCCCAATTTTTTGCGCCACCTGATCCTTCGCTGCGCTCAGGATGGAACATGCGTTGAACAGCATGAAGCGCACGAAACGCTCCCCAAATGATGCAGATGTCTCGCGCGGTGAAAAGCAGAGGTTTTTGGGGTCGATATGTTCGAAAAATAGCTGTTTTTACGCCGCAGGTATTCACTAGTTTTGTTGCCATCGTGAGCGATTAAACTCACATACAAATATTAAATCGATGGAGACCGTTTCAATGCATCCTCGTTTAGGCTTTGCGCTCACGCTGCTTTCTCTTTTCGTGGCAAACCCCGCGTTCGCCGCGAGCAGTTTTTCAATTGCAGGTGTGCCATTCGAGTTCATTTTGTTTGCGCTCACGTTGTTGGGCGTTGCGCTATTTCATCATTACACGCTTTACGTCGCCCTGGTGGGGCTCGCAGTGGTTACCGCTTACAAGCTCGGGTTTGCCGACTTTAAAGGCGTAACCGGCATCGGCGGTTTGCTCGCGCACCTGCATCACGAGTGGGTGACGATTGCGAATTTGTTTTTGTTGCTCGTGGGTTTCGCGCTGCTCTCTAATCATTTCGAACACAGCCGCATCCCGAAAATTTTGCCCCGCTATTTGCCTGATGATTGGAAGGGCGCGTTCGTGTTGTTGATCTTGGTATTTGTGATCTCGAGCTTCCTCGACAACATCGCCGCAGCCATTATCGGTGGCACGGTAGCCATGAGCGTGTTCCGTAAAAAAGTACACATTGGCTATCTCGCGGCGATTGTGGCCGCTTCGAACGCCGGCGGCTCGGGCAGCGTGGTGGGCGATACGACGACTACGATGATGTGGATTGATGGTGTCTCCCCCATCAACGTGCTCGATGCGTATATTGCGGCGGTGCCTGCGCTCTTTTTCTTCGCGTACTTCGCGGCCAAGCAGCAGCAAGCGTATTCGCCGATTGTGAAAGATGCCTCGGAGCGGATTCACGTTGATAAAGTGCGCTTGGGGATTGTTGCGCTCATTCTCTTTGCCGCAATTGGTGCGAATGTATTTGCAAATCTAAAATTCCCTGCTGTGTTGAGCGTGTTCCCCGTCATTGGTGTGGCGGTGTGGGTGGTGCTCTTGGCGTGCGCGCCACTGCGCGCGCCGGATTGGAAAGAAATTCCCGCGGCGGCAAAAGGCTCGGTCTTTTTGCTCTCGCTCGTGCTCATTGCCTCGATGATGCCGGTGGAGGCGCTGCCCGCCGCCTCGTGGAAAACGGCGTTCGGCTTAGGCTTTATTTCCGCCGTGTTCGACAACATACCGCTCACTGCCCTGGCCTTAAAACAAGGCGGATTTGATTGGGGCATGTTGGCCTATTGCGTGGGCTTTGGTGGCTCGATGATTTGGTTTGGCTCCTCGGCAGGCGTGGCACTTACCAATTTGTTCCCCGAGGGCAAATCGGTGGGTCAATGGCTGCGCCACGGCTGGCATGTGGTAGTGGCCTACGTGATTGGCTTTGTAATCATGATGGCGCTTTCGGGTTGGCATCCGACCGCCAAAGGGCACGCAGGCGCACCCGGAACAAGCGCGCCCGCCGTGCTCAAAAATTAGGCGTTTTTCAGGAGATCATTCCGGAAAAGCGCTTGTTTTACGCCGCAGGTATTTCTACTGAAATGAGAACGCAACATGCTTGAAGCGAACTGGTTACTGTTCATCCTCGCGTCCGTCGCGGTGATCGTCACGCCAGGGCAAGACATGATCTTAGTCATGTCCCGCTCCATCGCGCAAGGCGCGCGCGCGGGCGTAATTTCCGCAGCGGGCGTGAGTGTGGGCTTGGTTGGGCACACGCTTTTGGCCGCGCTCGGGCTGGGCGCCGTGTTGCGGGCATCGGAGTGGTTGTTTACGGGTATCAAGCTTGTGGGCGCCGCCTATCTGATCTATCTCGGTGTGCAACTGCTGCGCAGCAAAGCCCACGAAATGGTGATTAGCGCCCAAGAAGCCCGCTCGCTCAAGCAGGTATTTTTCAATGGCGCAATCTCTAACTTGATGAACCCGAAAATCGCCGTTTTTTACTTCGCGTTTCTGCCACAGTTTGTTTCGCCAGATGCCACGCATCCGACGTTCACCGTACTCGCATTGGGCTTAACCTTCGCCCTCCTTACGTTTCTCATCAAAGCGCCCGTAGGCTTAGGCGCTGGCTACTTATCGGGCTACCTGCGCGCGAGGCCAGCGGTGTTGAAGTGGATTCACCGCACGTGCGGCACGGTGATGATTGGGCTGGGGCTCAAGCTGGCACTCGACAAGCCAGCGCTCTAACGCGCGCCACCGCATCGCTTACACCTACTGAATCACGCGCAGCTCTTGATCGCACCGACACGCTTTCGCGATGCGCGCCGCCCACGCGACTGCTTCCGCGCGCGTTGGCAGTTCGAGCACAGTGAAACCGCCGTCTAGCGAAGGTGCCCAAGGATAGCCGCCTTCGGCGACTGCACCATCGGCGGAAACGCGCACCGGCGACACCGTTTCGTCAATACCACCAGCAAAAACGTATACGCCAGCCGCCTTCGCTTCATCAATTACCGCGTGCGCCGCACGGCCCACCGCCTCCCACTCGTCATCGGGCACAACCATGGCGGCGCTGGGGAAGGAAATGAGATATTTGGCCATCGCGCGATTGTAATTGGGGCGTGTTCGTTGTGGCGAACGCGTAAGGCGGACCCCGTAGGGCGCAATAAGCGAAGCGCATTGCGCCGCACGAACTCTGCCAAACTATCAACATGCCTGACTATCGACGCGCGTTGCAAACGGGCAGCACTTATTTCTTCACCGTGAACTTGCTGTAACGTCCCGGCAACGACTTACTGGTTCGTGAAATTGATCTACTGCGTCGCGTCATCGCGGGCGTGAAAGCACGGCATCCGTTTACCATTCATGGGTGGGTGGTTTTGCCGGAACACTTGCATTGCGTGCTTGAATTTCCGCAAGATGATTCCAATTTCGCAGTGAGGTGGCGGTTGATCAAAACGGAGTTTTCAAAAGCTTTGCCCAAAACGGAGCGCATATCGAGCGTCCGCGCCAAGCGCGGTGAGCGTGGCGTTTGGCAACGGCGGTATTGGGAGCACCCCATCCGAGACGAGCGCGACTTCGCTGCACATATGGACTACTTACATTTCAATCCGGTGAAGCATGGTCACTTGAAGCATGTGGGCGACTGGCCAAATTCAACATTTCATCGTCTTGTTACGCGCGGTGTGTATGATGCAAATTGGGGAGGTGGTGATGCAGACACACTGGGCTATTATGATTGATGCGCTTACCTTCGTTCGGCGCAATGCGCTTCGCTTATTGCGCCCTACGGGGTCTGCAGCAAGTTGCGGATGCGTTCGGTGTGCATTATTCAACGGGGAGCAGGGCGCTTGTGAGAGAGCAAAATGCTATAATGCTAGACCTGACCCCTTATTTTGGGGGAGGTGGTGATGCAGACACACTGGGCTATTATGATTGATGCGCTTACCTTCGTTCGGCGCAATGCGCT
>JANMDS010000388.1:0-8872 GCA_031376405.1 Betaproteobacteria bacterium | reverse complement strand
CCCACACTATGTAAGCGCGCCGCGTATCGCAGTGCAACAATACGGGGTTGATGGTGAAAAATCAACCCCGTTTTCATTTGAAGAATCTGTAAAAACACGTATGTTTGTTGATTCACACTGTCACATTGATTTTGAAGATTTCGAAGGCGAGCTGCCTACGTTGCTCGACAACATGCGCGCGAACGCGGTGTCGCACGCAATGGTGATTTGCGTAACCATGCCCGAGCGCGAGCGGGTGTTGCGTACGGCGCAGCACGCGGCAAATCTCTACGCTACGGTTGGCACCCACCCTGATTACGAAGACACACCCGAGCCAACCGTTGCCGAGCTAGTACGCTTTGCTGATCACGAAAAAGTGAAAGCCATCGGCGAAACGGGGCTTGATTATTTTCGACTTCAGGGCAATTTGGAGTGGCAACGCGAGCGCTTTCGCACGCACATTCGCGCCGCGCGGGAGTGCGGCAAGCCGCTGGTAGTGCATACCCGCAACGCCAGCGTCGATACGATCAAAATTATGCGTGAAGAAAAAGCGGACGAAGTCGGTGGCGTAATGCATTGCTTTACTGAAGATTGGGCGGTGGCGCAAGCGGCCATGGCGCTTAACTTTCACATTTCGTTTTCGGGCATTGTTACTTTTAAAAACGCCAAAGTGCTGCACGAAGTGGCCCGCAACATGCCGCTTGATCGCATGCTCATTGAAACCGATTCGCCGTATCTTGCGCCCACGCCATTTAGAGGTAAGCGCAACCAGCCAGCGTGGGTCAAACACGTCGCCGAAGGCATCGCCACGCTGCGCGGTGAAACCGTAGAAGCTATTGCGCAGGCGACAAGCGCGAACTTTTTTCAACTTTTCAGGGTCAATCCTGAAACGTCCTTACCAATTGGAGCGTCACATGCGTAAATGGGTCAATGTTCTTTCCACCGTTGCAATGGCTGCGTCGGCGGCCGCGGTTGCACAGCCCGCCCTCGATCAATTCAATAATGCGGTGGACCGAAACGATGTGCGCACCGTACAGGATTATCTGAAAAAAGGGTTGGAACCCAATGCGGTGGATGAGCGCGGCGATCATGCCCTTTTTGTTGCCGCGCGCACGGGCGCATTGCCGATGGTGCGTGTTCTCATCGATGGGAAAGCAAAAATTGATTTACGCACCCGCCATGGCGACACCGCAATTATGGCGGCGGCGCTCGGCGGATTTTTGCCGGTGGTGAAATACTTGCGCGAATCTGGCGCTACGATTAACGCTAAAGGCTGGACGCCGCTACTGTATGCCTCCCATAACGGCCATACCGCTGTTGTGAAATATCTGCTGGAACAAGGCGCAGACCCAACCTCAGCCGCCCCCAATGGCGTCACGGCGCTCATGATCGCGGCTCGCGAAGGTCATACCGACGCGGTGAAAGCCTTGATTGATTACGGCGTGGATCTGAATCAAAAAAATGAGCTCGGAGAAGATGCGGTGTATTGGGCCAATCGGGCGGAAAGATCAGATATGGTTAAGCTTTTGAAAGAGGCGATTGCGAAGTCGAAATAAGCGATTTTTGTAGGAGATAAATCTGAAAAAAAGCCGTTTTTACGCCGCAGGTATTTTTAACGCTTCACACTAACGCCGCGACCAAATCGGTCTCGAAACGCGCGCGCTCCTTCTCAGTATCAATCGCGGCACCGCGCACGATGAACACATCCTCAGCGCGTAAACCCAAGGTGTTAATCCGCGCACTCACAATATCCACGCTGTGCGTTGCAAGCGTGTCGGCGATTTTGTAGAGCAGGCCTGGGCGGTCGGCGGCGACGACTTCCAATATGTGTTGTTGCCCGCGCTCGTCGGGGGCGATGTGCACCTGCGGCGCAAGGGTTACGTGCTTCAACATACGATTGATGCGCCCTTGAAACGGCGTGGCACCATTGTCTTGCGTGCGGTTTGGGTAAATGAGCGCTTGGGTAAGCGTGTGCTCCACTTGCTCGCGCACATGACGAAACGCACCGGCCGCGTGTTCGGGGTGGGTGACGGTAAAGGTATCGAGCGCGAAGCCATCTTTGGTGGTGTGAACCTTCGCATCCAAAATTGAAAAGCCGAGCTCGCCCAACACGCCGCACACACGCACGAACAAGCGCGGTTGATCGGCCACGTACACCAAAATTTGCAGCGCTTCGTTGCCACCAGCCAAGCGGGTGCGCACAATCGGCGCGTCGCGTCTACCTGCGCCTTCAAGCCGGAAATATAGATTGCGTGCGTGCCACGCGATTTCATCGGCGGCGTGGCGCTGCAAATACACGCTGTCGAGCGTGCGCCAAAAAGGCTCAGCCTTAGCTGGTTCAATTGCGTACAGTGCGAGCTGTTCGCGCACTTGTTGCATGCGCTCGCCCAGTAAATCGAACGCTCCGGACTGTCCGCCCGCGCCCAATTGCCTACGCGTTGCACGGAACAAATCTTCCAGCAATTTCGCTTTCCACGCATTCCACACTTTTGGGCTTGTGCCCCGTACATCGGCTACCGTAAGCAAATAAAGCGCAATTAATCGGTATTCGTTACCCACTAAATTCGCAAACTTTGCCACCACCTCAGGGTCGGTAATGTCTTGCTTTTGGGCGGTAGAAGACATCGTGAGATGGTGCGCTACCAGCCAAGAGACCAGCGCGGCATCGTCTTCAAGTAACCCTTGCGAAAGACAAAATGCCTTGGCATCATCCCTGCCCAGTGCGGAATGATCCCCGCCACGGCCTTTGGCAATATCGTGAAACAAACAGGCGAGATAGAGGAGCTCCTTTTTTTCAAAAGCGGCGATCAGCTCACTACACAAAGGATACTCGTGCGAGTGCTGCGGCTCTACGAAGCGGCGCATGTTACGCAGCACCATCAAAATATGTTCGTCCACGGTGTACACATGAAAAAGATCATGCTGCATCTGCCCGACGATTTTCGCCCACGCTGGAATGTACCGCCCGAGCACGCCGTAGTGGCTCATCGCGCGCAAGGCGTGGTACGTGCCACGCGGCGCGCGCAAAATGGACATAAAAAGGGCCGCCGCGTCTTCGCGTTTATGAAACCTGCCGTCGATCTCGTTGCGAGCGGCGGAGAGCAATTGCCTGACCTGTGGCGTGAAGGCTTTCACATCAGGGTGGGATACGAGTAGCGCAAAGGCGCGCAAAATGGTGAGCGGATTTTCGGTAAACACCTCCTCAAAGCGCACGCCTAACCGATCACCCACCAACTCAAAATCTCCATCCAACACCTGTGGTTTGGTCTGCGCTGGACTTAACCGATCTTCGATCACAGCGAGCAACACATGGTTGCCTTGTTGCACCACTTTTGCGGCGCGGTAATAGCGCTGCATCACCTGTTCGCTTGCCCGCTTTTCAGCGCTATCTGTCAAACCGAGCCCGCGTGCAAGTTGCGATTGCACATCGAACACTAGCCTATCTTCTCTTCGCGCCGTTTGCCAATGCAGCCGAATGCGCAAGTCTTGTTCAGCTTTTTCAGCCTTGGCCAAGTGGGTTGCGTCCGCCGCGTTCATAAGTCCGATGTCGGCCATGCCCTGCCACGAGGTGGGCAGCCCGCCTGCGCGCGCCAGCCAACGGATCATATGTAAATCCCGCAAGCCACCGGGGCTCTCTTTGATGTTGGGCTCTAAGTTGTAGGCGGTATCTTGGTAGCGGTTATAGCGCTGCTCTTGCTCGAACAGCTTGGCGCGAGTGAAGGTTTGTGGGTCGAGCGCGGCATCAAACGCACGAGTGAATTCAATAAATAAGGCTTCATTACCATGCAAAAACCGTGACTCCAACATCGCTGTCGCAACGGTAATGTCTGCCCCCATTTCTTTAATGCATTCAGCCACTGTCCGCACGCTGTGGCCAATTTCCAGCCCCACATCCCACAGCGCAGTGACAAAGCATTCAATGCGTTGGTCGGCATCGTTTTGCTGGGGTAACAACACCAAAATATCGACGTCAGAGAAAGGATACAGTTCACCTCGGCCGTAGCCGCCAACGGCTACCAGCGCGGCATTGTCTGGCATTGCTTCATGCATCCACAGCGCGATTAGCGCTTTGTCTACCGATTTGGTAAGGGCTGCGAAAAGCCGCGAGGGCGATGCTTGGCTGTTGTAGCGCTCACGGGCTTCGGCGCGTGCCGAGTTCAGCGTGGCGCGGATTTCGGCAAGGGGGGCGGGTTGTCCAGGCATCATGCGATTGTAGGCACAAATTACGAAAAATCCGCCATCGCAAAACAAGCACTTTTTGGGGAGATAAAGTCCAAATTAAGCCGTTTTTACGCCGCAGGTATTTGCTAGAAACTAACCCTCAAACGGCGCAGGCGTACCCGCTGAAATGGTGGTGACTTCGAATCCTACATCCGTGACCAAAATGGTGTGCTCCCATTGAGCAGATAGCGAGTGGTCCGCCGTCACCGCCGTCCAGCCATCGGCCAGCGTGCGGATGCCTGGTTTGCCCGCGTTAATCATCGGTTCGATGGTGAACATCATGCCAGGCAGCAGTTTTAGGCCGGTGCCGGGCTTGCCGTAGTGCAGCACTTGCGGCTCTTCGTGGTATTTCTTGCCGATGCCGTGGCCGCAAAATTCGCGCACAACAGAGTAGCCAAGCGGCTCGACGTAGGATTGAATTGCGTGACCAATATCGCCCAAGGTTGCGCCGGGCTTCACCGCGCGAATGCCGCGCCACATGGCTTGGTAGGTAATCTCGGTTAGGCGCTTACCTGCGATAGTCGGTTTGCCTACATAAAACATGCGGCTGGTGTCGCCGAAGTAGCCGTCCACGATCATAGCCACATCAATGTTCAATACATCGCCGTCTTTCAGCTTTTTATCGGAAGGGATGCCGTGGCACACCACGTGATTGGGCGAAGTGCAGATGGACTTTGGAAACGGCGAATGCCCAGGCGGGGTGTAGTTCACATTCGCGGCAATGCACTTTTGGGTGTTCACCATGAAATCGTGGCAGAGACGATCGAGTTCGTCGGTGGTAACGCCCGGCTTTACATACGGGCTGACGAAATCCAAAATCTCTGCTGTCATGCGTCCGGCCTTGCGCATACCTTGCACATCAGCGGCCGATTTAATCGAAACAGACACTTCTTCAGTCTCCACGCAACAGCTCGTTAATGCTGGTTTTAGAGCGGGTTTTTGCGTCCACTTGTTTCACGATGACAGCGCAATACAAGCTATGTGAACCATCGGCAGAGGGCAAATTGCCCGCCACAACAACCGAGCCCGAAGGCACGCGACCGTAGAGCACTTCTTTGGTCGCCCGGTTGTAAATCTTCGTGCTTTGGCCCAAATACACGCCCATACCCAACACGGAATTTTCTTCCACGATCACGCCTTCAACAACTTCCGAACGCGCTCCGATAAAGCAGTTGTCCTCAATGATGGTAGGGTTCGCTTGCAAGGGCTCCAACACGCCGCCAATGCCTACGCCGCCCGATAAATGCACGTTTTTTCCGATCTGAGCACACGAGCCGACGGTGGCCCAGGTATCGACCATCGTGCCTTCATCGACGAACGCGCCGATGTTTACATACGAGGGCATTAAAACGCAATTCTTTGCGATAAACGCCCCGCGCCGCGCCACTGCAGGCGGCACTACGCGCACACCGGTTGCAGCCAATTGCTCGGGCGAGAGGTGTGAAAATTTGGTTTGCACTTTGTCGTAAAAGCCCAAATCTCCGCCGGAAATGGGCTTGTTATCGGCCAATCGAAACGAGAGCAACACCGCTTTTTTAAGCCACTGATGCGTGACCCAATGGCCGTCCACTTTTTCAGCTACGCGCTTGCGGCCCTTGTTTAAATCCCCAATCACCGCATCCACCGCCGCTTTCAGCTCGGACGGATGGTTGGAAGGGGAAAACTCGGTGCGACGCTCCCAAGCGTCGTTGATAATTTGTTCAAAATTCATGAGGTTTTGCTTAAAAAGTACCTGTTTTGCGCCGCAGAGTTTGCGTGAATGACGCAGTTTACGGGGTTGTTGCGCGCGCAGGAGAAGGAACACCGCGAAACCCAAGCAAAACGCTTGAAACAAAAATCACTACGCATTTCGTTTTCACACATTGCGGCATGCTTTTCAGCGCGCAGCATATCGTAAAGAAAAACGTAACTATTTGATTTAAATGAGAAATCACATAAAAAATTGATGTGATTAACTGCGTTGCTGCAACGGTTGGAAGGCATCGCTGAGCATTGCACTCGTTGGTTGTCCGGTTTTACCGAGAAGCTACGTTTGAGTGGATACGGGGCGCGATGGAAGTGTGAACCGTAGCCGCGACTTGCGCGGTCAATTACCGATCTAACCAAAAAGGGGTAAGACCATGTTTAAGAAAACGATTATTTCTCTCACGCTTGTGGCAACTGCACTTGCAGCGAGCATTGCGTCCGCTGCTGTCATTAACTCGCTCTACAACACCGGTGTCGATGGTGGTCATGTTGTGCTACCGGACGGTACGCTCAACGACCCACACTACACGCTGGTGAGCGTTCCGTCGGGGGGTACAAATACCTACGTTCGCGACTCTGCCTCTGGCTGGCCGCTTGGGTATCCTTGGGTGGGTGATTCCACAACATCGGCGTGGATTACACCCGAGCCTAGCCTATTCGGGATCTACGCTCCCTCTGGGATATACGCCTACCAAACCACATTTGATCTTACCGGTTACGATCCGAATTCCGTCTCTATCCACGGCAGATGGTCGTTCGATGATTTCGGTAATTCGGTACTACTAAATGGTTTCTTGATTCCGTTCAGCACGGTGTTAACCAATACCACCGGATTTGGTGGATATGATCTATTTAACATCACGAGCGGTTTTCAAGCCGGTGTCAATACGCTCGAATTTGTTATTCGCAACGCGGGTGGGCCGACTGGCTTACGTACCGATTTCGTGGCGGAAGGCAATCCCATACCTGCACCCATTCCTGTTGCCTTGCTCGGTCTCGGGTTGACCGGAATTGGACTAGCGGGTCGCCGCAAAAGCCTTGGTACGAAACGCTAGTATGGCTTGATGCCGACGGGTGGAGGATTTGCTCCGCCGTCGGTATCGGGGTGAATAGCGATTGCAAGGTAACATTTCGAAATGTTCCTCTCGGTGTGCCTTCGTTCATGCGAAAAATTCTCCTCGCTGCTTTCATGGTGTTCTCCCAGTATTTGGTTGCTGCCCAAGCCCAAACCACTGTTACGATCTACGAGTTTTACAACACGAACTTGAAGCAGTATTTCCGCACTGCGAGCGCTGCCGAAGCCCAGAGCATTGATAGCGGCGCGGCGGGAGCAGGCTGGAGCCGAACGGGCGACAATTTCTCGGCGTGGACGACGGGGCAATCGGGTAACGGCTTGCTGGAAGTATGCCGCTTTTATGGCTCGCAAAGCCCAGGGCCAAATTCTCACTTCTTCACCGCCAGTAAAACGGAATGCGACCAACTCAAAGCCCTACAGGCAAGCACGCCCGCGACCACACCACGCTGGAACTACGAAGGCATTGCGTTTATGGCGCAGATTCCATCTCAAAATGGTGGAAATTGCACCGCAGGTAGCGTGCCGATTTATCGCAACTACAACCAAGGCGCATCCAAAGGCATCGATTCGAACCACCGCTTCACCACCCAAAAATCGGAATATGATCGCTTGGCGGCTACCGGCTGGGCGGGCGAGGGCGTAGTGATGTGCGGGTGCGATTCGTCAATGAATACCGCTTGCCCAGTTGCGCCGAACGCACAAGAAAACACGAGCGCGAAACGATTGATTGCGGCGGTGATTTCGCAGCAATGCGCGAGCTGCCACAACGCAGCGAGCCCGTTTGGTGTGCAATCGGGTTTGCTACTTGATGGCGTGAACCCACTTGGGGCGCTCCTCAATGCAAAGCCAAAAAACGCCGAAGCCGCGGCGCATGGCTTCAAACTCATCACCCCAGGCAACGCAGAAATGAGCTTTTTCTACACCAAGCTCCTGCAGTGGGACCCGACGCGGGCCCACGCGATAGGTGCCCCGATGCCATTGGGCGGGACTTCGCTCTCGGTGGGGCAAATTGAGTTCATCAAGCAATGGATTAACGCGGGCGCATCGCTCACAAGCGACAGTGTTGCGCCAGCGCTTCTTGCCGATCAAACGGTACCGAGTTACCTACCTTTTGCTGCGCTTGCACCGCCAAGCACGGGTTTCCAGCTTAAAACCGATGCCTTCGAAGTTGTACCCAATTTTGAGCGGGAAATTTTTGTCTACCGAACGCTAGGCAACACCGCGCCGGTGTACGTAAACCGAATCGAAACCAAAATGCGGGCCAATAGTCACCACTTTGTGCTCTACGCGCTGGATGCAAGTGAGCGCAAACTCGCCCCGGGCGGGACGGCCCGCGCGGCCGTCGTCGCGCAGTTGGCCGCCGCCCAGGCGCAGGTCTCCTCATGGTGAGCCCGCTCGGGCTCGGGCCCGATTTTTTCGATCGCGACGTCCACGAGGTCGGGCCGCAGCTCGTGGGGTGCGAGCTTCTCGTTGATGGTGTTGGAGGGGTGATCGTCGAGGTCGAGTGCTACGACCAGAACGACCCCGCGTCGCACAGCTTCCGTGGCCCGACGCCCCGCACCGCCGCAATGTTCGGTGCACCCGGACACCTCTACGTGTACCGCAGCTACGGCATCCACTGGTGCATGAACATCGTGTGCGACGCCCCGGGGCATGCCTCTGCGGTGCTGATTCGAGCGATCGAACCGACCCAGGGGCTCGACACGATGCGCAGGCGGCGGCAGGTGCGCCGCGACCGCGATCTCTGCGCCGGCCCCGGTCGCCTGACCCAGGCCCTCGGAATCACCGACGCGCACTATGGGATGAGCGTCGTGGCCGGTGATGGTGGCCGGCCGACGGCGATCGCGATCA
>JANMDS010000468.1:0-1652 GCA_031376405.1 Betaproteobacteria bacterium | reverse complement strand
AAGGAAGGTGTTTATACAATGCCGTTGCTTTTAGCTACTCAGGGTTCATCTAGCGAACTTGTGAAATCCTGGCTCGGTAGAAACCCGAGTAGTCATGCCTCCCAAGAATTGATCGTTACTACTCTCTCAGAGGATGGGGCTTTTGACAAATCACAGGGTGAAATCAGTAAATACAACAATATTGCGGTTAGCAGTATCAAGGCTGGCGGCAGTCCTGTTCTGATAGGCTTATCCAAACTACCTCATGCTTATGAACAACTTGCCCTAAAAAAGCAAAAGCCAACAGTACTTGAACCGATTCAATCTCGTTGAGTAGCCTTTCTAGGCTTGAACTTAAACTGGTCATTGTTGAACAATTCAAATTGAGAGATCAGGAACGAAGGATACAAAATGATCCAGAATACTAATTCCTCAATCGGAAATCTATATGCTCCGAGCTGCACCCAGCCAACGAAATGTTGCCCGGGATACGACCAGTGACCCTTATGTAAGCTTACCAGTAGGTTAACTAAGCCAAAGACTATAAAGTAAGGTGTTATCTTCAAAAATATACGCAGGTATTGCGGAAAACTAATAGCAAATGCAAGTAAAGGAAGTAGAAGTAACACTAAACCGAATTTAATGTAGTAGTAATCGATCGTGAAGCGTAAGTCCACTACTGCCATTAAGCCGACCCAAACGAGGACAGCAAATGCAGCAAAGAATACAAAAGGCATTCTTTTGCCAATCGGATTGTGGGGTGCACTATCGTAAAAGTATAGATAATAGACGACTATAAAATACGTGAACAAGAGCATCCAAACAATCGCCTCAATCGGGACTACTCCTACCAGCCTAAAGTCAAACATAGAAGTTGATACCCATGACAGGTCTCGCTCGGCTAAGTAATCGGTAAGTATAGAAATAACGGCTATAGTCGTGGCATATATCAAAGAGCGCCCAATGATATCTTTCCTTCGCCAGGAAATGTAGAGTGCCGGTGGCCCAAAATATAACAAGGTTGATACTAGAAGATTTAGTGGAAGGAGCAGCGTTAAGATAGCGGCTGTTGCGGGTGCCAGTATCAGAAAAGCTAGATCTATTGGGGAGTAGTGTTTTCTTTTGATTTTTGTATCTTTATCCACGCCTAAAGATTAGCATAAAACCACTAAAAAAGACTAGACTTTCACCCCCGTTGCGGTACCTTGTACTTGATGGAATCAACACTACCCCAACAGATACCGCAAGCAGCCAAAACTCAATCGATTCGTTGGTGTCTTTATGCTCGTAAATCTTCCGAACAGGACGAACGCCAAGCCCTATCCATCGAGCAGCAAATCAAGGAAATGGAGCTGCTGGCCGATCATTGGGGCATAGAAATTGCTGAAGTCCGCAAAGAAAGCCATTCCTCTAAAGAATCAGGCACTAGGCCAGTGTATAACCGACTCATCAAGGACATCCAGCTTGGCTACTTCAACGGAATTGTGACATGGGCACCGGATCGTTTGAGCAGAAATGCCGGAGATTTAGGTATCCTTGTAGATTTAATGGATCAGGGCAAGTTAACAGAGATCCGAACACACGGCCAAACCTTCACTAACTCACCAAACGAGAAGTTTCTACTGATGATCCTAGGTTCCCAAGCCAAACTAGAAAACGATAACCGAGGCCTA
>JANMDS010000383.1:0-7871 GCA_031376405.1 Betaproteobacteria bacterium | reverse complement strand
CTTTTCGAGCCTACGTCTCGCCTGAAGACCAGGGTCGTGCCAATTTTTATGCGCTGTTGTCGCGGCTTTTCTCCGATGCGCCGGACGTGGATTTTTTGACTGCGCTCGCCAGCGCCTCGCCGTTACCTAGCGAAGATGTCGGTGCGCCGCTCGCGCAGGCTTGGAGCAAAGTGATTGCCGTGGCGAGCGCGGCGGATGTTGAGGCCATGCAAGATGAGTACGACGCGCTCTTTGTAGGCATCGGCAAAGCGCCGCTCAACCTACATGCCTCCCACCACCTGACCGGATTTATGATGGAGCAGCCACTGGCAGATGTGCGCGCTGCAAATGCCGCGCTGGGGCTCGTCGCAAGTGAACATACCCCTTTGGTCGATGACCACTTGGCAAGCTTGCTCGAGACGATGCGGGTGCTGATTACGGGGTTCGATGGCTTTTCACCCAAATCGCTTGATGTTCAGCGCGCTTACTTCGACAAACATATTTCGCCTTGGTATTCCCGTTGCCTCACGAATATAGTGAAATCCCCACTTGCCAACCTCTATGCACCTGTAGCAGAATTCGGAAGTGAGTTTTTATCGCTTGAGCGGGAGCAGTTTGCTCTCGGGTCTTAGACAAATAATAAGTATTGAAGCCAGTTGTAGAGTTCGCAAGTCACACTCGAGGAGTCGTTTAAATGGAAAATCAAAAAATCGACAGTAAGCGTCGCGGGTTCATGCTGGCTGCAGGTGCGGGCAGTGCCGCCGCAGTGGGCGCAGCAGCGCTCACGGCTGTTCCGGCTGCCAAAAAAGTAGCAAAAGCTGCACCGAGCAAAACCGGTGCTTACCAAGAGTCCGAACACATTCGCGACTACTACGACTCGGCTCGGATGTAGTCGGAAAAGGAAAAAAATTATGCTAATGCGTAAAACTTCTGGCGATGGTGCCAATTCGGGCGCAGCTTCTGGCTTGCGTCGGTTCTCTTCTGGCTCCGGTGTCGGTTCGTTAGACCGGCGCTCGTTTTTAAAGCGTTCCGGTGTTGGTCTGGGCGCGGGTGCCTTTGCGGCGCAGTTACCGGTGGGTTTAGTCGGAAAAGCCCAGGCGGCGAGCGAAACGTCTGGCGGTAAGCAAGAGGTCAAGCGTACGATTTGTACGCATTGCTCAGTCGGCTGCGCCATCGATGCCATCGTTGAAAACGGTGTGTGGGTACGTCAAGAGCCCGTGTTTGATTCGCCGATCAACTTAGGAGCGCATTGCGCTAAAGGCGCGGCAATCCGCGAGCACGGCCACGGCGAACACCGCCTGAAGTACCCAATGAAGCTTGAAAACGGGAAATACAAGCGTATTTCGTGGGAGCAAGCGATGACTGAGGTGGGCGACCGTCTCCTCAAAATTCGTGCTGAAAGCGGCCCCGATGCCGTGTTTTGGGTCGGCTCTTCCAAGCACAACAACGAGCAGGCGTATCTCCTACGCAAGTTCGTGTCGTACTTCGGCTCAAACAACTGCGATCATCAAGCCCGCATTTGCCATTCCACAACTGTTGCTGGTGTTGCTAACACCTGGGGCTACGGTGCGATGACAAACTCGTACAACGACATGCAGAACACGAAGTGTGCGATGTTCATCGGCTCGAACGCCGCTGAAGCGCACCCCGTTTCCATGTTGCACATGCTCCACGCCAAAGAAACGGGTGCGAAGCTCATCGTGGTAGACCCACGCTACACCCGCACCGCAGCGAAGTCCGATGAATATGTGCGGATCCGTTCCGGCTCCGATATCGCCTTCTTGTTTGGTCTCGTGCACCACATTTTCAAGAATGGTTGGGAAGACAAAAAGTACATCAACGATCGCGTGTACGGCATGGAAAAAGTGCGCGAAGAAGTGATGACGAAGTGGACACCAGATAAGGTTGAAGAGGCGTGCGGCGTAACCCCCGCGCAGATGGAAAAAGTAGCGAAGATGATGGCTGAGGCCAAGCCTGCCACGATCGTCTGGTGCATGGGTCAAACCCAGCATACAACAGGCAATGCTGTTGTGCGCGCTTCGTGCATTTTGCAACTGGCTCTTGGCAACATCGGTGTATCTGGCGGCGGCGCAAATATCTTTCGCGGTCACGATAACGTGCAAGGCGCAACCGATGTGGGTCCGAATCCGGATTCGTTGCCCGGTTACTATGGCATCGCCACTGGCGCATGGAAGCATTGGTCGCGCGTTTGGGGCGTTGACTATGATTGGGTGAAGGGTCGATTCGAGTCGCAAGCGATGATGGAAAAACCCGGCATGACGGTTTCCCGTTGGGCCGACGGCGTAACGCTTGCTGACGACAAAGTCGATCAGAAAACGGCGCTTAAAGCGGTAGTGTTTTGGGGACATGCGCCGAACTCCCAGTCTCGCGGCAAAGAGATGAAAGAGGCGATGGAAAAAGTGGACACGATGGTCATTATCGATCCGTATCCAACCGCCTCGTCTGCCATGCCGGATCGTAAAGACGGCGTGTATTTGTTGCCCGCGTGCACGCAGTTCGAGACCTCCGGCTCGGCAACTGCGTCGAACCGCTCGATCCAGTGGCGTGAGCGCGTCATTGCGCCGTTGTTTGAATCACAAACCGACCACGCGATCATGCTCGCATTTGCCAAGAAATTTGGCTTCGAAAAAGAGCTGATGAAGAACTACAAGACGGTAAAACCCGATGGCGAGAAGAAGTGGGAAGAGCCAGAAGTCGAATCCATACTGCGCGAAATCAATAAGGGTACATGGACGATTGGCTACACCGGCCAGTCTCCTGAGCGCTTGAAGTTGCACATGAAGAATATGAATACGTTCGACCCGAAAACGCTGCTCGCCAAAGGCGGTCCGTGCGACGGCGAGTATTTTGGTCTGCCATGGCCGTGTTACGGCACACCTGAAATGAAGCATCCTGGTTCGCCAAATCTGTACGACACCTCCAAGCATGTAATGGAAGGCGGCGGTAATTTCCGTGCGAACTTCGGCGTTGAACGCGAAGGCGTGAACCTGCTGGCCGAAGATGGCTCGCACTCGAAGGGCGCGGATATCACAACGGGTTACCCTGAGTTTGATCATTTGCTCTTAAAGAAACTGGGTTGGTGGAGCGAATTGACGGAGGCTGAGGCGAAAGAAGCCGAAGGTAAAAACTGGAAGACTGACTTATCCGGTGGCATCATCCGCGTTGCGATGAAAAACCATGGCTGCCATCCGTTTGGTAACGCTAAAGCGCGCGCTGTAGTGTGGAACTTTCCGGATGCCGTGCCCGTTCACCGCGAGCCACTTTACAGCACGCGGCCTGATCTCGTGGCGAAATACCCGACCCACGCTGATAAAGTATTCTGGCGCATGCCAACCCAGTACAAGTCCATTCAGGACAAAAACGTAGCCGATAAAGTGGCAGAGAAATTTCCGCTCATCCTCACCTCTGGTCGATTGGTAGAGTACGAAGGCGGGGGCGAAGAGACTCGTTCGAACCCATGGTTGGCTGAGCTGCAACAAGAAAATTTTGTTGAAATTAACATTAAAGATGCTAACGATCGTGGCGTGCGCAACGGTGAGTACGTGTGGGTCAAGTCTCCAACCGGCGCGCAAATCAAAGTGAAAGCAATGGTCACCGAGCGCGTGGGCGCGGGCACAACCTTCATTCCGTTCCACTTCTCAGGCTGGTGGATGGGTAAAGATATGTTGGAGAAATACCCCGACGGCGCGGCGCCAATCGTGCGCGGCGAAGCGGTGAATACCGCAACCACATACGGCTACGATTCTGTAACCATGATGCAAGAAACCAAAACGACGATCTGCCAGATCGAGCGGTTCGCTTAACTAAGGAGACACAACATGGCCCGCATGAAATTTATTTGTGATGCCGAGCGTTGCATCGAATGCAACGGTTGCGTCACGGCTTGCAAAAACGAGCACGATGTTCCTTGGGGTGTTAACCGCCGTCGTGTGGTTACGCTAAACGATGGCGTGATCGGCGCAGAGCGTTCGATTTCGGTTGCGTGCATGCACTGCTCCGATGCGCCTTGCCAGGCCGTTTGCCCAGTAGATTGCTTCTACAAAACAGAAGATGGCGTAGTCCTACACGACAAAGATCTGTGCATCGGCTGCGGCTACTGCTTCTATGCCTGCCCATTTGGCGCGCCACAGTTCCCGCAAGCGGGTGCGTTTGGTGTGCGCGGGAAGATGGACAAGTGCACGTTCTGCTCCGGTGGTCCAGAAGTCAATACCTCCGATGCTGAGTTTAAGAAATACGGCCGCAACCGTTTAGCCGAAGGCAAGCTCCCAGCTTGTGCAGAAATGTGCTCTACCAAAGCCTTGCTGGCGGGCGATGGCGATGTGCTTTCTGATATATACCGTGAGCGCGTTACCCGTCGCGGCAGGGGCGGCGAAATGTGGGGTCATGCCACAGCCTATGGCCGTCCGGACGCAAAAGCGCAGCCCTCTCCTGCGGTGAAATCATGATCGCGCGCGGCGTATTCTTCCTAAGCGTCGCAGCGGGGCTTTCGGCTTGCGCCGAGGCGCCGCAAGACGCGGCTCATAAATCTGGAAAATATGCGGGTAAAGTAGATGCGAAGCCGTATGAAGAGGGCCCGCAAAAACTCACGCGCGCGGAGTGGGAGCGTAATTTGCGTACCCGCGCCGACAATCAAAACGACTATAAGCGCATGAACTAATGTCGAATGAACGCGGTGGCTTAATGCCGCCACGTTCGTTACGCCCTGAAGGAGAACTACATGAAGCGTCTAGGTTCGCTATTAAATCGTGTGATGTTAGGCTTGACATGTGCCGTAGGCTTCGGTGCGCTTTCAACGCTAGCTTCCGCACAATCTCAGCCGGGCATGGCCCCTCCGCCCCTGCCTGAAACAGAGCTTATTAAGCAGCAGCAAATACGAACCACCGCCCAGCCTGGCAACAACCAGCCAATGTGGTCCGGTGCGCGCCAGGGTTCTGTCGGCTACACCAGTGTTGAAGGCCCCGAAACCGGCGTTCTCATTCAAACCGCTGGGCAAGATTGGCGGATGCTTAGAAACGGGCGAATTGCCACGATTGGCGGTTGGGTGTTGGTAGGCCTACTCGGACTGATCGGCGCGTTTTACGCCGTGAAAGGTACGATCCAACTCAAAGAAGCGCCGACTGGGCGTTTAATCGAACGGTTTACTCCTTTCGAGCGGATCGCGCATTGGAGCACGGCTATTTCATTTTCTATTTTGGCGATTTCGGGTTTGATCTTGGCATTCGGCAAGTACATCATTATCCCGATTCTGGGCTACTCGCTTTTTGGTTTCCTAGCTCAACTCGCCAAAACGATGCACAACTTTATTGGCCCACTTTTTATCGTAAGCTGCGTCATGACGTTCTTCACTTTCTTGCGCGACAATTGGCCCAAAGCAGTGGACTTCAAGTGGCTCGCCTCTTTTGGTGGCTTGCTTTCTGGCAAGCACATTCCGTCCGAACGCTTCAATGCGGGCGAAAAAGTTTGGTTTTGGGGCGGACTAATGGGGCTGGGCATCGTTGTGGGCGCGTCGGGTTTAGTGCTCGATTTTCCTAATTTTGGCCAAACCCGCGCTACGATGCAGCTCGCAAACATTGTTCACTTCACCGGCGCGTTAGCGTTCATGGCGGGGGCGTTCGGGCATATCTACATGGGCACAATCGGCATGGCGGGCGCGTACAAGGCGATGCGTACCGGCATGGTTGATGATGCCTGGGCAAAAGAGCATCACGAAATTTGGTACAAGGATGTCGTGAATGGCAAAATAAAACGCAATCGCACAACGAATACTGCGATAGCAACCGCGCAAGGAGCTGGAGATGATTAAGAACATATTTGCAGTTGCAATTGGTTTTGGATTGGTCGTTTCGGCTGCGACGGCACGCTTGCCTGCACCCAGCGACGAGGCAAAAGCCAAAGCTGCCGCCGCCTCCGCAAAATCCGCGCACGGTGGAAAAGTGGACGGATACCAACTGTGCTTGTCGATGAATAAAGTTGCTGCACGCTATGCAAGTGAAGTGAAAGCGGCGGGCAAGGCCGTTACAGCTAAGGCAACGCCCGACTGTGCAGACCCTGGTCCATTTGTTGACCCAGCTATGGCTGCTGCCACAGCGGCAGCAGCAGCAACCGCGCCTTTGGTAACCGCTGCAAAACCGGCCGTCGCAGCCGCGGCAACGGCTATTAAAAAGTAGGCAGGAGTTTGTTAGCGAAAAAAAAGGAAGCCATGGCTTCCTTTTTTTGTATCCAAATGCCACGCGTCTCCATCACAATGACCGGTAATCCGAGAGCGCATCCAAGGTAATTCGATTTCAAATTTTGGGCAGTTTTCAGGGAGATAAAGTGGAAAAGCACCCGTGTTTACGCCGCAGGTATGAAGAAAATTTTCAGGGTTTCCCTACGCCCTTTGTCTCCCGATTTCCTTCTCCATCGAACTAAACTCAATTACAACATCTACCCGTAATCGTTCACGCACATGTTAAGTCCCACCGACAACGATCGCCTTTGCCGCGTAGAACATGCCGCTCCGATGGGCACGCTCATGCGCAAACATTGGTTGCCGGTGTGCCTCCTAGAAGAAGTGGCGACGCCCGATGGCACGCCTGTGCGCGCGCGAATGTTTGGTGAAGATTTGGTTGTTTTTCGGGATACTTCTGGTCGCGTGGGCGTGATGGACGAATATTGCCCACATCGGCGTGTCTCGCTCGCGCTGGGGCGCAACGAGCAAGGGGGCCTGCGCTGCCTTTACCATGGCTGGAAGCTGGATGTGGCGGGGAACGTGCTCGAAATGGTCTCCGAACCTTCGAGCTCTGGAATGTGCGAAAAGGTAAAGCATCTTGCGTACCCGACGCACGAGTGGGCGGGCGTTGTGTGGGCGTATCTGGGCGTACGCATTGGCAGCGAAATTGCGCCGCCTGCTTTTGTGCCACCGCAGTGGGCACTGAATGCGCAGATGTGCGTGTCAATTGCAAAAGTCATCATCCCGTGCAATTGGGCGCAAGTGCTTGAGGGTGCGATCGACTCCGCGCATAGTTCGAGTTTGCATAGCTCCGACATGGTACCCGCGCACGGCGAAAGCGCCGGCGCGACCGGTAAGCTCTGGACGCGGCCTTCCACCGACAAAGCACCGCGCCTGCAAATGCACCGCACTCCGTATGGTTTTCGGTATGCCGCGATTCGCCACCCGATATTGGGCTCGGACACCCACGATTACGTGCGCTCGAGCGTATTCGTCGCGCCCTGCAGCGTGCTCATTCCACCGAATAATTTGTACAACGTAGCGAACATAAATGTGCCCGTGGACGACACCACAACCGCTTTTTATTTCATCGCATGGGGACACCCTGAAACCACGCCTTCAACCCAAGCCTGGCGTGCTTTTTTAGGCCAAGAAATGGGTAAAGATTTAGACACTCAACACCGCCCGCTGCGCAACCGGGACAACCGCTTCTGGCAAGATACCGCTGCAATGAAAGCAGGCAACTTCACCGGTATTACTGGCTTTCCCAATCAGGATATTGCGATGTGGGTGACGATGGGGCCGCTTGCAGATCGCAGTAAAGAGTGGTTGGGCACGAGCGATTTAGCCGTGGTGCATTTCCGCCGCATCATGCTTGATGCGTTGAAAAAGTTCGAGCAAACGGGCGACGTGATCGGCGTTGGCGATGCGCGCGTGCCCCCAGACGTTCACGCCTTTCAAGCGATGATTCCAAAAACAATCGACTGGCGCACTGATAAACAAAGTTTTGTGTGGAACACGCAGGCTGATAGCGCGGAAGAGCAGGGCTACGTCGTGCCAAAAAATGCCTAATTTCTGGGAGATAAAGTTGAAAACATGCCGTTTTTGCCCCGCAGGTTTTAAGCCCCAGTGCATTTAACCCATAGGCACCAATGGGCCG
>JANMDS010000375.1:0-18201 GCA_031376405.1 Betaproteobacteria bacterium | reverse complement strand
GAGCTTTTCAAGAGCGGCAAGGGTGGCTTTTTAGACTTATTTAATA
This sequence comes from Betaproteobacteria bacterium, assembly GCA_031376405.1. Classification (GTDB taxonomy): domain Bacteria; phylum Pseudomonadota; class Gammaproteobacteria; order Burkholderiales; family Casimicrobiaceae; genus JANMDS01. The sequence goes on along the minus strand of JANMDS010000375.1, from coordinate 18,155 downwards.
TGTTTTCGGGTGGAGCGCTTTCGCGATTTTCGATATTCGCTCTAGGAATCATGCCCTACATTTCAGCCTCAATTATTATGCAGTTGGCGACCGTGGTAGTTCCCTCACTGGAGGTCTTGAAGAAGGAAGGTGAGGCTGGTCGCAGAAAAATTACCCAGTACACCCGGTACGGTACTGTGGGATTGGCATTTTTCCAAGCAGTCGGTATCGCTATCGCTCTGGAGAGTCAGGCGGGACTTGTTTCACAACCAGGTCTGGGCTTTCGCGCCGTAACAGCAATTACTCTGGTCACAGGCACACTTTTTCTTATGTGGTTGGGCGAGCAAATTACGGAACGCGGTCTTGGCAACGGTATTTCAATCTTAATTTTTGCAGGGATCGCGGCAGGACTCCCTTCAGCATTGTCAAACATGCTCGAGTTGGTTCGATCTGGAAATTTCAGTCCCATTAAAGTTATTGTGTTACTGGTCTTAGTGCTCTTTGTTACTGCGCTAGTAGTTTTCTTTGAGCGGGCTGTGCGAAAAATTCTAGTCAATTATGCAAAACGTCAAGTCGGGAATCGAGTTTACGGCGGCCAGAGTTCGCACTTACCATTGAAAATAAATATGGCTGGAGTTATTCCACCGATTTTTGCATCATCCATTATTTTGTTTCCTGCAACCCTGTTAGGGTGGTATGGAGCTGGTGGGGGTCCTACTCTGCTTCGCGACATCGCAGCAGCTTTATCACCCGGACAGGCGTTACATGCAATCTTGTATGCCGCTGCGATCATTTTCTTCTGTTTTTTTTACACGGCATTACAGTACAACCCGAAGGAGACCGCAGAGAACTTAAAGAAATCAGGGGCGTTCATTCCCGGTTATCGGCCAGGGGATCAAACCACGAAGTACCTAGAGCGCATAACAACTCGTCTTACGCTCCTTGGGGCGTTGTACATAACAGTAGTTTGTTTAATTCCTGAGTTTTTGATTGCTGGCTGGAATGTGCAGTTTTATTTTGGCGGTACGTCGCTTTTGATTGTAGTGGTGGTCACAATGGATTTCATGACTCAGGTTCAGGCTTACCTGATGTCGCAGCAATATGAGAGCTTACTGAAAAAAGCGAATCTAAAAGGGCTCAAAGCCTAATGTCGAAAGAAGACACGATTCAGATGCAAGGCGAAATTCTCGAAACGCTGCCGAACGCTACGTTTAGAGTGAAGTTAGAAAATGGGCACGTTGTGTTGGGGCATATTTCTGGGAAGATGCGAATGAACTACATCAAAATCTTGCCTGGCGATAAGGTCACTGTAGATATGACACCATACGATTTGACGAGAGCAAGAATTACTTTCCGCGCCAAGTAGTGCTTATTGGTTTGGAAAAAGTTAGTTTAAAGTTTTGATTAAGGGACGGCCATGAAAGTTAATGCATCGGTCAAAAAGATTTGCCGCAATTGCAAGATTATTCGGCGTAAGGGCGTTGTTCGCGTGATCTGTACGGATCCACGCCATAAACAACGTCAAGGTTAATTTAAGAAGAGAACGACTATGGCCCGTATTGCTGGAGTCAACATACCTAATCATCAGCACGCAGAAATTGCGTTAACTTCGATTTATGGAATTGGTCGCACGCGCGCGCAAAAAATCTGCGATGCTGCAGGTGTAGCGCGCAATGCCAAGATCAAGGATCTTAACGACGGTGAGGTGGATAAGTTGCGAGAACACGTTGGTAAGTTCGCAGTCGAAGGCGACTTGCGGCGCGAAGTGACAATGAGCATTAAGCGGCTCGTTGACCTGGGTTGTTACCGCGGTAACCGTCACAAAAAAGGTTTGCCAGTGCGTGGTCAACGTACGCGTACCAACGCACGGACACGAAAAGGTCCTGGCAAGAGCAAGAACAAGTAAAGGGTTATAGAAATGGCCGCTCCCAAAGGCGCTGCAGCCGCTGCCGCGCGCGCGCGTAAAAAAGTAAAGAAAAACGTTGCTGAAGGTATCGTGCATGTGCACGCGTCTTTCAACAACACAATCATCACAATCACTGACCGTCAGGGTAATGCACTATCGTGGGCAACGTCTGGAGGCGCAGGTTTTAAGGGTTCGCGCAAGTCTACGCCGTTTGCCGCGCAAGTGGCAGCCGAAGCCGCAGGCAAAGTTGCCCAGGAATGTGGAATTAAAAATTTGGAAGTTCGCATTAAAGGTCCCGGCCCTGGCCGTGAATCTGCTATTCGAGCACTCAATGCGCTCGGCATCAAGATTGCGAGCATTTCCGACGTCACGCCGGTGCCACACAATGGGTGTCGTCCGCCCAAGCGTCGTCGTGTTTAAGACTTAAACGAGAAAAGAACATGGCACGCTATACAGGCCCCAAATGTAAACTCTCACGCCGCGAGGGTACCGATCTCTTTTTGAAGAGCGCCCGTCGTGGGCTCGATACCAAGTGCAATTTGGCGGTAGCCCCCGGCCAACACGGCGCTAAGTCAGGTATGCGTCGTTCAGACTACGGCACGCAGTTGCGCGAAAAGCAAAAGCTTCGTCGTATTTATGGCGTTCTAGAGCGTCAGTTCCGTCGCACGTTCGCCGAGGCTGACCGGAGAAAAGGTTCTACCGGCGAAAATTTGCTAAAGCTTTTGGAATCGCGCCTCGACAACGTTGTTTATCGTATGGGGTTTGCGTCGACACGAGCAGAAGCCCGTCAAGTGGTATCGCACAAAGCGGTCATGCTAAACGGTCAGCCCGCCAACATTCCGTCTATGATGATCAAAGCCGGCGACGTAATTTCGATTCGGGAAAAATCCAAAGCGCAAGCTCGAATCATCGACGCACTGGCTCTGGCCGAGCGGGTTGGTTTGCCGTCATGGGTTGAGGTCGATTCCAAAAAGATGGAAGGCAAGTTCAAAGGTGCGCCGGATCGTTCCGAGTTCGCCAGCGATATTAACGAAAGCTTAGTGGTCGAGTTGTACTCGAAGTAAATACGTAGTTGTTTTTATTTCGTATTATTTTTTCAACCCGTTCACGCATCACAATACAAAGGGTTATCTATGCAGGCAACTGGATTTCTGAAGCCGCGTACGATTGACGTACAGAACACGTCCCCGTTTCACGCACGGGTGACCATGGAGCCGTTCGAGCGCGGCTATGGGCATACGTTGGGTAACGCGTTGCGCCGTATTTTGCTCTCTTCGATGCCTGGTTACGCCGCGACGGAAGTGTCGATCGTGGGCGTGGTGCACGAGTATTCCGCCATGGAAGGCGTGCAGGAAGACGTAGTCGATTTGTTGTTAAATCTTAAAGGCGTTGTGCTGAAATTGCACAACCGTGATAGCGCGTCGCTAAAGCTCAAGAAAGAAGGCCGCGGACCCGTAACCGCTGGCGACATTGAAAAGAGCCATGACGTTGAGATCATTAACCCCGAGCACGTCATTGCCAACCTCACGCAGGGCGGCAAGATTGAGCTTGAGATTAAGATCGAGCGTGGTCGCGGCTATCAGCCTGCGAACATGCGCGCGACATCCGCTGCGACGAAAACCTCTGGCGCAATTGCGCTAGATGCCTCGTTTAGTCCTGTTCGGCGCGTGAGCTATTTGGTGGAAAGCGCGCGTGTAGAGCAGCGTACCGATCTCGATAAGCTTGTATTGGATATCGAGACCAACGGCGCAATTGACCCGGAAGGTGCCGTGCGCTACGCAGCATCCATCCTGGTAGATCAATTGTCGGTATTCGCCGAGCTTAAGGGCGCAGATATGCCCGCGATTGAGCGCGTTGGGGCCCCTGTAGACCCAATCCTACTTCGTCCTGTTGACGAGTTGGAGCTTACGGTGCGTTCAGCGAACTGTCTCAAAGCAGAAAACATTCATTACATTGGTGATCTTATTCAGCGCAGTGAAGCCGAGCTTCTCAAAACGCCGAATTTGGGTCGTAAATCGTTGAACGAAATCAAGGAAGTGCTCACCAAGCGTGGTCTCGCGCTGGGCACCAAAATCGACAACTGGCCGCCCGCGAATCTTGATCGCGGCTAACGTCAGAAACAAGGAAATATCATGCGTCACGGATTAGGACTGCGCAAACTCAATCGCACCACGCCCCATCGTTTGGCGTTGCTGCGCAATCTCACAACAGCACTCTTGCGCCACGAAGTCATCAAGACAACGTTGCCAAAAGCCAAAGAGCTTCGCCGCGTGGCGGAGCCGATGATTACGCTTGCCAAAAACCCTACGCTCGCGAATCGTCGTCTTGCGTTCAATCGCTTGCGCGACCGCGAAATTGTGAGCAAGCTTTTTAACGAGCTCGGGCCACGCTTCGCAGCGCGTAAGGGTGGCTACACCCGTATTTTAAAGTTTGGTTTTCGGTTGGGCGATAACGCGCCGATGGCGATTATTGAGTTGACTGAGCGGGCACCTGCAGCGTCGGAAGTTGCCACAGCACCGAAGCCAGAGTAATCATTCTCCGAGTGCGTCGAATGACGATTAGCCAAAAAGCCAGCACTACGCTGGCTTTTTGTTTTATTTAAATTGATCGAATAACCCTGTGTTTTCTCGCCTCCGACATTTTTTACAAGCGCGCACACTTCAAAAGAACAGGCTCCCGGATGACCTTTGGGACGAAACGCTTTCACTGTTGCCGTTTCTTGCCAACTGGCCACCTCCAAATCTCCAGCGATTGCGAGCGCTGAGCACGCTTTTCCTCGTTGAGAAGAACATCGTTTCCGGGCACGCCTCATTAGTTGTTTCACCGCTCATGCGCACGCTCGTCGCCGCGCAAGCCTGTACGCTCATCGTGAACAAGAGCATCGCTGAATACAAGGGCTTTAGCGACATCGTCGTTCACCCAGACAGCTTTGTTTCATCGCAAGACTACGTTGATGATGCGGGAGTGGTTCATGAAGGTGGCGAGCCGATTGCCGGAGAAACTTCAGACGATGGGCCGGTTCTATTGTCGTGGCCCGATGTCTGGGAATCTACGGACTTCGAATCGTCGGGAATGAACCTCGTTGTGCATGAGTTTGCCCACAAGCTCGATATGCAAAACGGCGCGGCCAACGGAATTCCGCCATTGCCAACGCGCGAGGAGCATGAGCGTTGGTATCGCGCCTTAAACGTTGCGTTCACCGATTTTCGTAGCCGCGTCAACTCCGGTGAGATGACACAAATTGATCCCTATGCGAGCGAACATGAGAGCGAGTTCTTTGCTGTTTGTGCGGAACTCTACGTTGCTTCGCCTGATCTGCTGCGAGCGACCTACCCTGATTTTTATCGCGAGCTAAACGGCTATTTTCAACTCTGGAATGAGTTGTGAAACAGAGTAAAAACAGGTAACTAAAATGATCGAAACGAAAGCCTGAAATCGATAAAGAAACGGATACGTTAACTAGCGCTTCAATAGCTGGTTTTTTAACAAATTCCAGGTTGGATGTTTGGTAAACACAAGGGTAAGCGTCCAGCCTGTGGCCGAAAGTAAGCCGGCGGTTACGATGGTCATCCAACCCAAAAACGTCGACGGCTTCGCGTGATAGTTCGAAAAATGCAACACTGCGTACGACAACGCGCCAACGATAATTGCAGCCAGCGCACTTTTAACGCATCCTGATGTTAACGACTTCCAATCGATGAGATGTTCTTTCTGGAAGCGATATAGAACCAATACGCCGACAATCAGCGCAGCAACGGCAAGCCCCAACGCCGCTCCCCGCAAACCCCACTGAAGGCCAATCGCGAAGCAAGCTATTCGAATGAAAACGTGTTGCAGCTGCAGCGAGGATGCAATGGCAATGCGACCAAAAGCGATTAACGCTTCTCGGTAAAAAATCCAAGCCACTTCCAGTGCGAGAACTAGGCAAAGCACCTGCCCGATGGGCACCGATTGCGCCCACTGTGGGCCAAAAAAACCAAACGTAAGCGGCTCAGCCAAGACCCCGAGGAAGGCTGCAGCGGACCAGCCGAACGCCGAAAACAAGGCAACGGCAGCGGTTACGGCGTACTGGCGCTTGCTACTGGAGTCATGGTCTCGTGCGGAAGCAGAGAGCAGAGGAAGCGTTAGATTCACGCTCACGCGACCTACGCTTTGTTGAAACATTTCAACCAAACTTCCACCGCGCGAAAAAAACGCCACGCTGCTTGCGCCTAACATCCGCCCGATCAATTGCTCGGGAAGCACCCGCGCCACTTGGCCGAGCCCGTAAATGCTCACCGCGTGAAGACCAAACTTAAGTTGGCTCTCAAATCCACTGAATTTCGGAGCGCGCGGCACTTCCTTTGGGCGGCATAAGTTCGCACCGATTACCGCAATCGCGTTGCCCGCAACAGCGCCAATGGCCAACGAGTAGTAAGTCCATCCTGCAAACACACCATACAGCGTAACCGCCGTGCTAACCAGGGCGCTTGAAATAGAGATCCAAAGAAGCGTATCAAACGCGAGCTGGCGACGCAGGTAAGCCATGATGACCGCGCCAAACGGAATCAACAAAAAATTGATGCAAAGCAATCGAAGGACTTCGCCAACTGCGGGCTCTCGGAGCCACACTCCAATCGGCCAGCTCAAAACAAAGAGTAGTGCCCCTAGACTGTACGAGAAAAGAAAGTTCATTCCCAGCGCTGATCGTAGCTTTCCGTCGTCTAACTCCTTTTCTTGCAACATCCATTCAGTCAATCCAAAATCGCGGAGTGTGCTCACGAAAACAATCAGCAGAGAGGCAAGCTGAAAAACGCCCAAATCGTGTGGAACAAGCGTACGCGAGACGATGACATTTACAGCCAGCTGAATCAGTGCCGTTGAATAGTTATCGATCAGGGCGGCCCGCACGTTGGTCTTTTTGGGCGCAAGCTTCTTTTCTTCTACATCGCTCATATCGGAAGCTCAATGGGGGGAGTCACGCAACAAAAAATTTCGGTGACAAAAATAACAAAAAAGCGCCCGCATCTCTGCGGGCGCTTTTTACCAACCTGGTGCCGAGAGAGGGACTCGAACCCTCACAGTATCTCTACCGGCGGATTTTGAGTCCGCTGCGTCTACCAATTCCGCCATCACGGCAATGCGAAAATCGGAGTATACAGCGTTGCGCGTGCCCAAGCTCGCCAAGCGCATCCAAACCATTCAAGCTCTCCATGCCTACTTACACACTTTCTGACTTTGACTACGACTTACCGCCCGAGCGCATTGCGCAATTCCCGCCGACAGTGCGTGGTGCGAGCCGCCTGCTCGACATAGCTACCAACAATTTTTTTGATTGCACTTTTACTCAACTTCCCGCCTTGCTCCGCACGGGGGATTTGCTCGTTTTTAATGACACCAAGGTCATTCGCGCGCGGCTACACGCCACGAAAGATTCGGGCGGCAAAGCGGAAATTTTGATTGAACGCGTGATCGATCAACACACCGCGCTGGCGCAAGTGCGAGCCTCAAAAGCACCAAAATCTGGGAGATATTTGCAAATAACGCCCGATTTTGCGCCGCAGGTATTAGGTAAAGAAGAGCCGTTTTTTATTCTCAAGTTTCCTGAAAGCAAAACCGTGTTGGAATGGTTGGCACTCTACGGTGAGCTGCCCTTGCCGCCCTACATCTCCCATACGCCCGACGCGGCGGACGACGCGCGCTATCAAACCGTGTACGCCAAACATGATGGCGCAGTGGCTGCTCCCACGGCCGGGCTGCACTTTACCGACGCACTGCTCGCCGAGCTCGACGCGATGGGCGTGGAGCGTGCGCACGTTACGCTCCACGTAGGCGCCGGCACGTTCAAGCCGGTGCGCACCGAAGATTTATCCCAGCACGACATGCACAGCGAATCCTATGAAATCACCGGCAAGATAGCGGAGCAAATAATGCGGGCCAAGCGCGAAGGCCGACGCGTTATTGCCGTAGGCACCACCTCATTGCGCGCGTTGGAGTCCGCAGCAGTGGCTAAAAATGAACTTAGTAACGGTGCGCTCTCCACCAATCTCTTCATCACGCCTGGCTACCAATTCCGAATCGTAGACGCACTCATTACCAATTTTCATCTGCCCAAATCCACCCTCTTAATGCTCGTCTCCGCGTTTGCAGGCTTCGACACCATCAAAAATGCCTACACCCACGCCATCGCGCAGGAATACCAATTTTTCAGCTACGGCGATGCCATGTTCTTGCGCAACGCAAACGTACACTCCTAAGTATGCTTAAATTTGATCTCCTCAAAACCGAAGGCCACGCCCGCCGAGGGCGACTCACACTCAATCACGGCGTAATCGAAACGCCCATTTTCATGCCAGTGGGCACGTACGGCACGGTGAAAGGCATGACCCCGCGTGACCTAAAAGAAATCAAAGCTCAGATCATTTTGGGTAACACCTTTCACCTGTGGCTGCGCCCTGGCGCCGATGTAATCAGCCAATTTGGTGGGCTGCATGGCTTCATGGGCTGGGATAAACCCATCCTCACCGATTCCGGTGGCTTTCAAGTATGGAGCCTAGGCGCGCTTCGGAAAATTACTGAAGAAGGCGTAGCGTTTCAATCGCCCGTAAATGGCGATAAATTATTCTTAACACCTGAAATTTCCATGCAAATCCAGCGCGCACTCAACTCCGATGTAGTGATGTGTTTCGATGAATGCACCCCGTATCCCGCCACCGTTGAGCAGGCTGCCGAATCGATGCGGCTCTCCATGCGCTGGGCCAAGCGCTCGCGCGATGAATTTGTAAAACTCGAAAATCCCAACGCACTTTTTGGCATCGTACAAGGCGGTATGCACCATGCGTTGCGCGACGAATCGTTAGCAGCGATCAACGAAATCGGCTTTGAAGGCATCGCCATCGGCGGGCTCTCTGTTGGCGAGCCGAAAGAAGAAATGCAATCCACGCTCGCCCACATCGGCCCGAAATTGCCCGCTGAAAAGCCGCACTACTTAATGGGCGTGGGCACGCCGGAAGATTTGGTGTTCGGCGTAAGCCAAGGCATCGATATGTTTGATTGCGTGATGCCCACGCGCAACGCCCGCAACGGCTGGATGTTCACCAAATTTGGTGACGTAAAAATCCGCAACGCAAAATACAAAACCGATATGAAGCCAGTGGACGCAACGTGCGCCTGCTACTGCTGCCGTAACTTCAGCCGCGCCTACTTACACCACCTGCACCGCACCGGCGAAATGCTCTACGCCCAGCTCGCCACCATCCACAATTTGCACTACTACCTAGCGCTCATGCAAGATATCCGCGATGCGCTCGACGCAGGCACGTTCGGCGCATTTCAAGGGCGGTTTCGCTCGGATCGAGGGCAGTTGACGGCGGATCAATAAGCAAAACCTGCGGCGCAACAACGGGTGTTTTTAAGCATTATCTCCAAAATAACAGCGTTTTTTGAGATCGCAAGCGCGCACGTCCGTGCGTGAACGCAACTCAAGTTCCCATCCAATGTGCAGCCGCCGTTGCTTTGCGGCTTTTTCGCGCGCCTTGCTGGATATACTCAAAAAAAATGAAATCAATTCAAGAATCTTTCGCTTTTTTTGAGCCACTCGTAAATTTTCTTGCCGCCAACTGGCCGGCGAGCATCCCGTTTTTCGTGGTCGTTGCGCTCTTTTCCCTGCGTGTGCTGGGATTGCATTCAAAGATTCCTGCGTTTAGCGCAATCGTTAAAGCGCTTTCGGAGAAGCGTGCGGCGGATCGCCCACTAAATTTGGGTGCGATTTTCCCTGAAACCGATGAGCAAGCGCGGCTAAAGTGCCTTTTTGCTCCGCAGGGTCGCACGCACAGGTTAATGCAACGGGCTGAGTCAACGTTAGATGCCTGGTTTGGTAAACCACTTTGGGGGATTGAAACCTTTGAGCGCGCTCTCGCGCTCGCTCTTTTTTATCCACTCGCCATTTTGTTCGGCGTTTGGGCTTTTGGCGGAGCAGGCACCTTAGGCGAAGCACAGTTGCTGCCAACAACAACTACTTTGCCCTGGCGATGGGTGGTCGTAGCAAGTTTCGGAATGTATATATATGCTTTGATTCGTATCTTGCGTTGGATCGCGAACAGTTTCGAGGGTTGGAAACTTGCGGTTGCATTTGCCTTAGTGTGGGGCGTGATGGTAATCGGTGGCTACACCGCAGTTTCGATTTTTTTTCCTGGCGCTTTCGCTGTCGCTGTCGCTGTCGCTTTCGCTTTCGCTGTCGCTGGCGCTGTCGCTGTCGCTGTCGCTGTCGCTGTCGCTGTCGCTGTCGCTGTCGCTGGCGCTGTCGCTGGCGCTGTCGCTGTCGCTGTCGCTGGCGCTGTCGCTTTCGCTGGCGCTTTAATTGCCAGCCAATTTATTTTTCCCGCAATCGCTTCGCGCTTGCGCGAGGCGGAGCGGAGGCGGCCCAAGCGCGCGCTGCTCGGCGTTGTGGCTTACTTCGCTACGCTAGGTGCGCTGCCTTTCGCAGTGGTTGCTTTTTTGCCGCGAAATACTGTCGATGTTTCGTTGCTTGCCTCCAATCGCGACGCGTTCGTCACTCTCACGTTTCTCTCGCTATTTCCGTTGTTTAATGCGCTTTTTGATTATTTTTCTATCAACCTCACGCGCAAATTTATCGCGCAATATTTGGAAGGGTCAAAAAATTGGTTTTGGATGGTTGTGCTGGATATTGTCGTTGCGCTGGTACTTACCGTGGGGCTCTTCCTGGTGATTTTTGCGCTGCTGCTTTTCATGGAAGCGTGCGGCTGGGGCATCAGCGCGCGTGCGATGTTGCTGAAATTTGAGGCAGACCCGACGCACAGCGATGTGAATTGGATTTTGTGGATGGCGCTTACAAATATTTTGCCAACGTTGCTGCACATCGCGCTCGTTGTTGGCGGTTTACTCGCGGGTTGGATTACGGCGCGAAGCGGATTTGCCGATAAGCTAAGAGCGAATGCGTTCATTCCAACGCCTACTCCGGACGGAGCTTCGGCACTCCTCGATTCGGCAGGTCAACCGATCGCAAGCCCGGTCACCGCGAACCCACACCTTAGTGATCCGCTCATTCAAAAGGAGCCGCTCAACGAAATCGATGCGCTCAAGCTTGCGAACTATATGTACATCGATTGCTGGCTGGGCGCGTTGCTGGTGCCATGCGTGGCAATCATGCTCTGGCCGTTTTGGGTATGGCTCATGGCGCGGGGTATTGCGGTAATCACCCTATTTATTTAGCCCTACCTCCTTGCCATGATGGTTGATCGGCGCTGAAAGACTCACGCAAAGGGCATCCTCTACGCAAAAACCTGCGGCGTAAAACCAGCCACTTTTAGACTTTATCTCCCAAAAAAAAAGTTTTGCGCCGTAGGTAGTTGGTGTTTCCTTCAAATATAACGGCCCAATTGCGCAACAACTTAAACGATTTTGCTGGATTGATTTTTAAGAAACAACCGATCACTTTCGTTATCGGCGAGCGCGATGGCGCTCGAATAGGCTCGGCGCGCGCCTTCTTTGTTGTTTGCTTTTGCCAGTACGTGCGCGAGCGCAGCGTGATACGGTTGAAAATCCGCAAGCGATCCTTCCAGTGATTGAAGTATTGATTGCGCGGCAGCGAGGTGACCTGTTTCCGCCAGAGCGACCGCATGGTTCACCTGTACAACTGGTGTTGGCTCCATCGTCAACAATACGTTATAGAGCAGCAAGATTTGCGGCCAATCTGGCCCAGGCGCCGACATTTGGCAGGCACTGATTGCGGCTTTCACTTGAAATGGCCCTGCGCGTTTGCGCCGCAGCGCGGTTTCAAGCAGCTGCTCACCCTCGATTTGTTTCGCACGATCCCATAAATTTCGATCTTGTTCGCCGGGCGGTACTGTCGCTCCGTCGGGGCTGACGCGCGCGGATCGCCTTGCTTCGGTCAGCAGCATGAGCGCCAGCGCACCCTCGATTTCTGCTTGTTCCGGGCGCAACATGCAAAGCACCCGAGTGAGAAAGAGCGCTTCACCGCAGAGATCGCGGGGCTCATTCTGCGGGCTCGTATATCCGGTAGTAAATATAAGGTAAGTCGTTGTCAGTACCGCGTTTAATCGGTCATCCCATTGATCTTCCTGTGGCACTACATAAGCGATGCCTGCGCTTGAAATTTTTGCTTTGGCACGACTCAGCCGCTGCCCCATGGTTGTTTCGTTATCGAGAAAGAGTCTCGAGATTTCGGCAGTGGAAAGCCCGCACACCGCACGTAAAGTGAGCGCCACGCGGGATTTAAGTTCCAGCGCTGGATGGCAGCAGGTGAAAATCAGTCGCAGCCGCTCATCAGGAATCTCGGCTTCGTTATCGTCAGTACCTAATATTTCTAAAATCAAATGCATGGCAGTGTCCCGCTCGGTGGATCGACGCTCCGTACGAATCTGATCTAAGGCTTTGCGAAACGCTACCCGTATCAACCAGCCCTGTGGCGAGTGGGGAAGACCCTCTCGACCCCAATGCACGAGCGCTGAAATGGAGGCCTCCTGAAGTGCGTCCTCGGCCAACTGAAAGGATCGCAACCGCGAAACCAACGCGGCCATGAGCCGCCCCCTGTCTTGACGCATGACAGCATCCAGCGCTTTTGATACCGCGATGGCTTGCGGGGCGGCGTTGGCCATTGCGTTACGTGTTGGTCGGGTTGTAGTCCATGAGCGGGCGCACTTCAATCGTGCCGTAGCCCGCGACCGGGATCATGGCTGCATAGCGCAGCGCTGCATCCAGATCAGGCACTTCGAGCACATAGTAGCCGCCCAAGTGCTCACGGGTTTCGGCGAATGGGCCATCCATCGTCTCCACTTTGCCGCCGCGCACCCGTAGCGACGTAGCAGTTTCGATACCTTGCAAGCCTTCTCCACCACGTAAGACACCATCGGCTCCAGCCTTTTCGTTAAACGCTGCAAACGATGCCATCATAGTTTGAAACTCTGGGGTGCCGTAGGTAGGCTCTGCGCCGGGGGCACCGTAAATTAAAAGCATGTATTTCATGTGGAATTCTCCAGAAAAAAGTAATTAAAACAATTTTGAAGTGACGATGAGGGTACCCATCGCGCCAAGTGTTGCGAGCAAGCTCGCGGTATTGCCAACGTAACGTAAAGGATGACTCGCATTCGCTGCCTTTAAACCAAACGGGTGAACCAGCCTGCCCACGAGCAACAACCCTCCAGCCGCATGAAGCCACATCGCACCCGCACCATTTCCTTCCGCAATCATCATCAATAGTAGAACCATCGGCGTCCATTCGATGAAATTACCGTGTTGACGGATCCGTTCGTGCAAGGCGGGGTTGTCTGCATTTCCAATAGAAACCCCGAGCTCAGCGCGCATTTTCGTGACGCGAAACCAAAGCACAAGCCCGAGTAGAGCCAATGGAAAAGCATAAAGCGCGGTAATTTTGAAAATCATGTAATTCTCCTTTTAATTAAGTTGGCAACTAAAGACGTCGCCGAGTGGGTACATTTCTACATCGTTGGAAAAATTTCTTAACTTTTTCTTTCAGTTGATTCATTTTGGTCAAAAAAACCATTCAAACCCAAATTTTTCTGAAATGTTAACTAAAGACGTTTCTGGTTCGCTCGATTTCGACATATCCCAAAAATTTATTTTAAAAAAGCCCGAATTGAAATTTCGTGCGACGCGATCGTTTTGTATCCAGCGCGGTAGACGATCCATCAAATACCTACGGCGTACAAAGCGTGTTTTTTAGCAACTATCTCCTTGGGTTTTGAGGGGAATTTGGGGAGATATTTGTTAAAAGGCGCTTGTTTTACGCCGCAGGTATTTGTGGACTTCTTTGTGTTTTGGGTCTGAGATTGATCGTGGCGTTGCGCGCTGCTACAAGTTCGGGGCGCACAAGGGCGTAAGAAGCATGGGCTTGCTGTATTCTTTGTCCTTATCGCTTTTTGTTCAGGAGCTGCTATGCGTGTTGAACCTTTTGCTGTCTTAGCTGGATTCCTATGTTCGGGGCAATTTGCTATAGCGAAAACCGCGCTAAACCCTACCTACGGGCTACAGCGGGCGCAATTTGCCGGTCAGGTTTATGAGGCGACTAGGGAATCTGCACGCTCACTTGGGATCGTACTAATCGGAGGTAGTGAAGGGGAATTGCTCCTGGCGCAAAGCGTCGCCCCAAGGCTGGCCGCATTGGGCTACCAGGTTTTAGCGGTGAACTACCACGGCGGCTTCACAGATCGCTCGCGGCCATTGGCGAACGTGCCATTGGAGCAGTTTGCTGCGGCTGCAAATTGGCTGCGTACAAGCTCCGGAATTCGTCGCGTAGTGGTCATCGGTGAATCGCGCGGTAGCGAAGCGGCGCTGCTTACCGCGCTGCGCTCACGTGACATTGATGGCGTGATCGGGTTAGTTCCTAGCCTTTATGTGTGGTCGGCTGTTGGCAATGCTGAAGTCACCGGGCCGAGCGCGTGGACCGAAGCGGGCAAGCCATTGGCCTACGTGCGCCCGCTTAAAGAGGCGGAACCCAACGCAGGCACATTTACCCGCGCGCTCTTGGCCGACGCAGCGCTAGAGCGCTCGACGATTCCTATTGAGAAAATCAGCGTCCCCATCTTATTGCTCGGTAGCGACGACGATGCGGTGTGGCCGTCAGGTGATTTTGTCCGCGCCGCCGAAGCGCGCGCGAAGGGGGCAAATGCAGCGAGCCGTCTCGATGCGAGAACGTTTGCCAACGCAGGACACCGCATTTTCGGCACTGGCGCAAGCTCCCCAACAGAATCTTACGCATGGAGTGGCGGCGTATTCGTTGCGCGCTATGGCGGTACGGAGCGTGGCAACGCACGCGCTCGGGCGAGCGCGTGGAAAGCGATAACCGAATTTTTAGAAAGGCTTGAGCGCCAGTAGTCGCCAGCAAATAGTTAGGCAGACGCCGCACGCGCGCGCATCAATAAAGCGCGGCATGCCCTAGCGCCTAAATACCTGCGGCGTAAAAACGGACACTTTTAAACTTTATCTCCCGGAAAACAGCCGTTTCTCGGGCCTCGTCTTGTCGCCTGCTAAGCAGGTAAACTGCGCAGTTATCTTTTAACCCCTTCCGAGACGCTTTTTTATGTGGATTTCTAATGCTTACGCGCAGGGCGCGGGCGGTGCTGACCAGGGTTTCATCGCGTTTTTACCGATGGTTGCAATTTTCATCATCTTTTATTTCATGCTTATTCGGCCGCAGCAAAAAAAGGGTAAAGAGCAAAAAGCCATGATCGAGGCTCTGGGCAAGGGCGACGAAGTAGTGACCGCAGGCGGTATCGTAGGGCGCGTGACCAAAATTAACGAAAACTATGTGACGCTCGAAATTGCCACGAACACCGAAATCTCCGTTCAGCGCAGCGCTATTGGTCTGTTGTTGCCCAAGGGCACGATGAAATCACTTTGATTTCTCATCCAAAAAGCGCTTGAACTTTCATACCTGCGGCGCAATTTAAGTGGTTTTAGGGACTTATCTGGCAAATAAGTGACTCAAATCCACCTAATTTGCGCCGCAGGTATTTTTAGGATGTACCTCTTATGAACTGTACTTTATGAATAAGTATCCATTGTGGAAAAACGCAATTCTCGTGCTCGCTACGATAATTGGGTTGCTCTACGCCTCGCCTAACTTTTTCCCGCAAGTGCCCGCGCTGCAAATTGGCAGCAATAAGTCGGCTGCAAAAATTGATGAAGGCATTTTGCGCCGCGTTGAAAATGCGCTGAAAGCGGCAAACATGCCCGATGCCTCTGCGGAAATTACGGAAAAAGGCATTTCAATGAAGTTCGACAAGAACTTCGAAAAATTGGCCGAAGCGCAAAAACTCGCACAAGCGCAAGTGGGTGATAGCTACACCGTGGCGCTCAATTCCCTATCCACCGCGCCGAAATGGATGACTTCCATCAACGCGCTGCCGATGTATCTCGGCCTCGATTTGCGCGGCGGCGTTCATTTCCTTATGCAAGTGGATATGAAAGGCGCCATCGAGAAAAACTTCGACCGCTACGGCAGCGAAGTGCGCACGCTTTTGCGCGATAAAAAAGTGCCTTACGCGGGCGCGTCCCGTGAGGGCGCGTCGACGGTCATTCGTTTCCGCACCGAAGCGGATCGTGAAGCGGGTAAAAAAGAAATGAACGCGGCGAATGCAGATATCGCCATCGCCAACGGTGCCGATCAAGGCGATTTGCGCACGTTGGTCGTTACCTTAAAGCCAGAAGCAGTCAAAACCATTCAAGATAAAGCCGTTGAGCAAAACATGCTTGTATTGCGCAATCGCGTGAACGCCTTGGGCGTGGCCGAACCGATTATCCAGCGTCAAGGCGCGGACCGTATCGTCGTGCAACTGCCTGGCGTGCAAGACCCTGCAGAAGCCAAGCGCGTGCTCGGTCGCACGGCCACGTTGGAGCTGCGCCCAGTGAACGAAGACCCGGGCGCGCTGGAGGCCGCGAAGGCGGGCAACGTGCCTTTCGGCAGCGAGCTTTTTGACGAGCGCACCGGCGAGCAAGTGCTTGTAAGAAAGCAAGTGATCTTGACCGGTGACCGGATTACGGGCGCCGATCCAGCGTTTGAGAGCCAAAGCAATCAGCCGATTATTCGCGTACAAACTGATAGCGCGGGCGGGCGCATCTTGCGCGATTACACGCGCGAAAACATTAAAAAACGCATGGCAATTTTGCTCTCTGAAGGCAAGAAAAGCGAAGTGCTTTTGGCACCCGTGATTCAAGATGAGCTTTCCTCAAACTTTCAAATTAGCGGGCGGATGACCACGCGCGAGACCAACGAGCTCTCGCTCCTCATTCGCGCAGGTTCGCTCGCCGCGCCGATGGAAATCGCCGAAGAGCGTACCGTGGGCCCCAGCTTAGGTAAAGAAAACATTGACGCCGGTTATAAATCGGTTACGTATGGGTTGCTCGCGTTGGCTGCATTTATCTGCGTGTACTACATGGTGGTGGGTATGATCTCTACGCTCGCCTTGTTGGTGAACTTAGCGCTCTTAGTCGCCTTGCTTTCTATGATGCAGTTAACGCTCACCTTGCCCGGCATTGCCGCGATTGCCTTAACGCTTGGTATGGCCATTGATTCAAATGTACTGATCAACGAGCGCATTCGTGAAGAGCTGCGCGGAGGCGCAAAGCCGCAAGAGGCCATCAACACGGGCTTCGAAAAAGCGTGGGGCACGATTTTGGATTCGAACGTCACCACACTCATCGCAGGCGTGGCGCTCTTGCTCTTTGGCTCTGGCCCTGTGCGTGGGTTTGCGGTGGTGCATTGCTTAGGTATTTTGACTTCCATGTTCTCCGCCGTATTTTTCGCCCGAGGCATCGTGAACTGGGTGTACGGCGCGAAGAAAAAGCTAGAAAAAATTTCAATTGGTCAAATTTGGAAACCAGGTACTGCGGTTGCAGCGCAGTTGGATTTCGAAGATGCAGAAGTAGAAAAGAAAGGGGCATAGACCATGGAATTTTTTCGCTTCAAAAAAGATATTCCCTTCATGCGCAACGCGTTGTTGTTTAACGCGATTTCCGGCATTACGTTTTTGCTTGCCGTCTTTTTCTTAGTCACGCGGGGTTTAAATTTTGGTATTGATTTCACTGGCGGAACGCTCGTTGAAATCTCCACCCAAGGTCCGGCGGATTTGAAAAAAATTCGCGATGCGGTCGATAGCCTGAAGTTGGGCGAGGCCACGGTACAAAATTTTGGCGATAGCAAAACAATACTCATCCGCGTGCCGCTGCGCGAAGGCACCAGCTCGGCGGCGCTCTCAACAGAGATGCTCGAGAAAATTAAAGCGGTGGAGCCCAGCGTGAAGCAAAACCGCGTGGAGTTCGTAGGCCCGCAAGTGGGAAAAGAGCTTTTTCAAGATGGTGCGCTCGCCTTGTTGCTCGTGATTTTGGGCATCATCATTTACTTAGCGTTTCGATTCGAGTGGCGGTTTGCTGTCTCGGCCATGATCGCGAACTTGCACGACGTAATTATTATTTTGGGCATCTTCGCCTTCTTCCGCTGGGAATTTAACTTACCCGTATTGGCCGCTACGCTCGCGGTATTGGGCTACTCTGTTAACGAGTCGGTCGTGATTGCTGATCGTATTCGCGAAAACTTTAGGAAGATGCGCAAAGCCAGCGTGAAATCCGTGATTGACAACGCCATTACCACCACCATGTCGCGCACGATCATCACCCATGGCTGTACATTGGTGATGGTGCTTTCCATGTATTTCTTCGGTGGTGAAACACTGCATTACTTCGCGCTCGCCTTGGCCATCGGCATCATCTTCGGCGTGTATTCTTCGGCGCTGGT
>JANMDS010000371.1:0-2199 GCA_031376405.1 Betaproteobacteria bacterium | reverse complement strand
GCCAAAGGCGAGCAGGAAATCTTACGAGCGGCGCGAGAAATCCGCGCTAGAAAAACTACTGAACGGCGACAAGAACGCATCGCCAAAATCGTCAAGCTCGCGGCGCAACCTGTTTCCGAAGTGCAAGCCCAAGGGCGTTTCCCATTGATTTATGCCGATCCGCCGTGGCGTTACGATTTCTGCCCCGACGATGAGGATGCTGTTGAGAATCGCTATCCGACAATGGCTTTGGCGGACATCTGCGCCTTGCCCGTCTCGCAAGCCGCGCTAGCTGATTGCGTGTTGTTGCTCTGGGCTACCTCACCAAAGCTCGAGGACGCCTTTACCGTCATCAAAGCCTGGGGCTTCACTTACCGCACCTGTGCTGTGTGGAATAAGGAATGGACTGGACAAGGTTACTTCTTTCGCCAACAACATGAATTGTTGCTGATCGCCACGCGCGGGAACGTGCCTGTACCTGAACCACAAAACAGACCTCCTTCAATTTTTGCTGAACGTCGCACCATGCATAGTCGCAAACCGGAGCTTGCTTATCAGCTTATCGAACGCATGTATCCTGAATTGCCGAAGCTGGAATTATTCGCACGGCAACAGCGCGCAGGCTGGGTGACGTGGGGCAATCAAGCCAAGCCGTTGGAAGTTGTTCAACGATGACGGCCTTAAAACAACGTCAATTGTGAAGCAGGGAAGCGCGACTTCTCAGCAGATGATTCTTCGACTGGGGGCGGATCGGCCACGACAACCGGCACAGGCGGCGCAGTAATCAACGCAAACATCTTTTCGATCATGGCCTGGTGCTGAAACTTTTCATTCCATCCGCCGATGATATGCATAGGCGTGTGCCAATGGCTGTACTCTTTCAAAGCCAGCGAGTCGCCGTGCGTGATGATCGCCGGAATGCCCAACAACGAAAATTGCACATACGCCATGTGAACGCATTTCAAATCTATATCCACCGCGCGGACGTGCAAATGCTCTTGGTAGTTGATGCCTGCGTCGTGCATCGCTTCGGCTAACGCGATCACCATCGCGCCCGAACCGACGGCGGGTTCCATTGTGGTGACGTAACCGCGACGTGCGATGCGCTCGCGCAGATCGTCGCCGTCGCCAATCGTCATCTTTGCCATCATTCGTGATAAGTCATACGGCGTGAAAAATTGCCCTGCCCATTTGTTATGTAATTCAAGATCGTGAAAGACGCGCCCCAACACGTCGCCGAAATTTTTCTCAAGCGCTTCGACGACTTCGCCGATGGCTTGCGGGAATAATGCAGCTTCGGCGCGGTCGTACTTTCCGATGATCTTCATGTAGTTCGCTTCGCGCACGTCATATTGCGCAAGGTCAACCGCATTGCTAAAAGTGATCGCGGCCATCTCACAAAAATCTGCAAACACTTGCCACCGGCTATGACGGCCAGCGGCCAGTTGCTCAAAAATTTTGACTAACTCTTTTTGATGATCGGTAACGGGTGATGGTCGGCTGCGTGATTTACTCGGTGCGCTGATCGTCGTTGCTGCCAATTCAGGGGCAACCGGGAACAGTACGCCTTCGGCCAAAGAAG
The DNA here is from genome assembly GCA_031376405.1 of Betaproteobacteria bacterium. GTDB lineage: Bacteria > Pseudomonadota > Gammaproteobacteria > Burkholderiales > Casimicrobiaceae > JANMDS01. Next base: position 638 of record JANMDS010000371.1, on the reverse strand, counting down.
GTTGTGCTTCATCATGAATGAGGTTGGTTTGTGGATCGGGTGACGGCATAGCTCCCTAATCGGGAGCAAAGCGGATTTTGGTTCAGCCCGGGGCCAAGAATTTTTCACTAAACGAAAGGTATCTTTCGTTTAGTGTTATGTCGTGTTAGGCTGGGTTATGGCTACGAAACCGGGCAAAAAAGCCCTACAAAACACCTCACGAAAGAATTTACGGCCAGTTGCCTCGCCCAAAAAGGCGACAGGCGAGCTGGTTACGCTCCCCGCGAACCTCTCCGGATCGCTGACCTGGTGGGTTGCTCAATACTTCAAGTTTGAAGTGACGACGGCGGAAAGTTCGCAGGCCGTCCAACGTCGTGACCTGGCTCTGTTCGTTGCTTACCTCAAAGAAGAAACCGGCGGCGATGTCATCACCGCCTGGACGCCTCGCCTCTCTCGTTCTTTTCAAGAACACCTCCGCAAAGAAATCGAAGTCAAAAACGGTGAAGGGAAGCGACGGCGTTCTGATCGCACCATCAATCGAGTGATGGCGCATCTCAAAACTTTTTCCAAGTGGGTACACAAACTAAAACCTTTTGCGCTCGGTGATCCGATGGGCAAAATCTCTTTGTTGAAAGTAAGCAACGGTCTTGAAATCGAAC
>JANMDS010000267.1:0-11610 GCA_031376405.1 Betaproteobacteria bacterium | reverse complement strand
CCTACGAGTACGCGCATCAACTTCGCGTTGTTATCGGCATCGTTTTTTTGCGGGCCGCCAAAATACGCGCTGTGCACGCCAGGTGCGCCGAGCAAGGCATCCACACACAAACCAGAATCATCCGCGATGGCGGGCAAGCCTGTATGCGCTGCGGCGTTGCGGGCTTTCGCCAGCGCGTTTTCTAAAAACGTAGCGTGCGGCTCGGGCGCTTCCGGCACGCCGAGCTCGGATTGTGAAACAAGCTCGTGCCCAAGCGGAGCTAATATCGCGCGCATCTCGGCGAGCTTTTTTTTGTTGCCGCTGGCTAGAACAATCGTACTCATGGGTCTACAGGGCGAGCGCTGACTTTTGTGCCGCGATTAAGCGTGCAATGCCCGCATCGGCCAAATCTAACAATTGGTTAAGTTCTAGGCGTGAAAACGCTGTGCCCTCTGCCGTGCCTTGTACTTCCACCATGCCACCGTTGGCCGTTGCCACGACATTCATATCGGTATCGCACGCGGAATCTTCATCGTAATCCAGATCAAGCACGGGCACGCCGCGATAGATGCCAACGGAAATGGCCGCAACATGATCTTTCAAAGGCGAGGCCGCGAGCTTGCCCGCTTTGACTAATCCATTACAGGCATCTGCCAGCGCCACGTACGCGCCGGTGATGCTCGCGCAACGGGTGCCGCCATCGGCTTGGAGTACATCGCAGTCAATCAAAATTTGCCGCTCGCCGAGCGCCTTCATATCTACCACGGCGCGCAGGCTGCGCCCGATCAGCCGCTGAATCTCCTGCGTGCGCCCGCTCTGCTTGCCGCCCGCCGCTTCGCGCTTCATGCGCGAATGCGTGGAGCGGGGCAACATACCGTATTCCGCTGTCACCCAGCCTTCGCCTTTGCCTTTGAGAAAGGGCGGCACGGCCTCATCGACGCTCGCGGTACACAGCACATGGGTGTTGCCCATTTTGATGAGCACCGAGCCTTCGGCGTGCTGGGTGAAGTGGCGGGTGATTTCAATTGAGCGAAGCGAAGCGGGGTTTCGGCCAGAAGGGCGCATGGAAAAACCTTAACAAAGTAAGCCCGTAGTTTAGGCGGTTCGTGGGCAGCGCTGGCGTTTAAATACCTGCGGCGTCAAAACGGCGTTTTTGAGGCGATATCGCCCAGAAAACGCTGTTTTTACGCCGCAGGTATGAACCAAGTTGCGTTCGCTCGCAGTGTGCAGTTTGGATTTAGCGACTGGCAAACCGATCCGCAATGAACTCGATAAACGCGCGGGCTGCGGCGGTATGCTTTGTGGTGGTTGTAGCAACGAATACGGGTAGCTTTGCTGGCGCCCAGTCAGGCAATACGGGCACAAGTCTACCGGCAAGAATCGGTGCGCGACAAAGGCTGGGCTCCAACATGGCAATGCCCAGTGCGTTTTCCGCTAAGACGCAGATTAACCCATGGTTGTTGACCGAAAAGCGCCCGGTTACCGAAATCTTACGAATTGCGTCTTCACGCTTCAACACCCACTGTGCCGCCCGCTTTGCGCCTCCGATAAATACACAGTCGTGCATCGCCAATTGCTCGGGTGATGTTGGAATACCATGCAGTTCGAGGTAAAGCGGCGACGCCTAGAGTGCTTGATTTAACCAGCCGATCCGACGCGTCACGACGCTTTCATCTTTGCTCTCGGTGAGTCGCACGGCGATGTCTGTTTTGCTCTTTAAAAGATCGCGCACGTCAGATGCCAAATCGAGTGAGAACGTGATGGCAGGATAACGTTTGGCAAACGCTGGCAACATCGGCCCCACAATGGATCGGCCAAGATCAACCGGCATAGAAATTCGAAGATTCCCGCTTGGAAGCTGTGATTCGCTCGTTAGAAAGGATCGGACGAGCTTCGCTTGGTCCACCAAGTGCGCGCAGCGCTCGAGAAATTGAACGCCAAGCGGGGTGAGCTCCACATGCCGCGTAGTGCGGTTAAAAAGCTGGGCCGCACACAGGCGTTTCAGCGCTTGAATGCGACGCGACACTGTGGCAGCAGAAAGCGTTAGATTGTTTGCGCTTTGCGTAAAGCTGCGTGTACGGGCGACCTCAACGAAGATGACGAGATCGTGGAGGGCATGATAGGCATCACTCATCACGGTATTGTTCCATTATTGAAAAAGTAAATTGCAAATTTTTCATTTATTTCAATAACGAAACAATCTATCGTCCACTTCTTATCGTTTCTACTTTAAATTGTGTTGGCTGCAAGCGGTTTCGGTTCGGCGTAAGTAAGTGCAGTGAACCTGAGCGCGAAGCAGCCACCGAAGGAAAACATGCCCCATCCAACTCCAGCCGATCATTTAGGCATACCGCTCATAGTAAAAATATTTACTTGGGTGTTGATCTGCGCCGGTCTCTTTTTCGCTTACGTCTACACCTTCAACCCGGGGCTTAGCTTTCCCGGTGCGAAGATCACGGATTACTCTTCGCAGTTTGCGTTTGCTAGCACGGGGGTAAGAGTGTTGGGCAGCGTGGCGGCCTTGCTCATTTCGGTGATTTACAACAAACCGCAATGGTTGCTGATTACGCTAATTTCTAGGCTCGTGATTGAGGTGGGCGATATCGTCGTGGGGATTGCGACGGGCGGAACCATTCTCAATAACGTGATGATCGGCGTGATCGCGCTTTTGGAGCTGTGGGCCATTACCCAATTGATTGCGCGAACAAACCGAAGCGCACGTAGCCCACGCAGTCCGTGGCAAAGGCGATGATTGCTTTGCTTTTTAAAAGGCACAAAAATTGTCATTTTTTTTGGGAGATAAATTCAAAAAAATGCCGTTTTTACGCCGCAGGTATCACTCTTTTTATTGAAGACTCACCGTCGCGCCAGCGGATCGCCCAGCCCCCATTTCGCGAAATAGCGCCAAGCGTTGATGAGCAAATGTTTTAAGTGTTTTTTGCTGGCATTGCCGCCGTAGTGCACCACTTGCACTTGCGGGGCGTAGAGCAGTTGCCCGTGGGCGTGGAGGCGCAAGGAAAAATCAATATCTTCGAAGTGGAGGAAAAAGCGCTGATCGAAGCCGCCTACTCTTTGCGCCACTTTGGTACGCACTAACATGAATGCGCCGCTCGCGGTGTAGACGGGCATCGGCGCATCACCCAATTCGCCTCGATATTCGTAGGCATCAATGAGTGGCTTGTATTTTTCTTTGAGCGGCTTGGGGGCGAACGCACGCAAAGCCAGCAATCGCACGCTCGCGCGGCGCTTGCAGAGCGAGGTAAATTGGCCGTCTTCACCCACCGCGTTGGGCGTAATGCACACCGCGTCGCCACGCACGGCGAGCATACTCAAGGCGTTGGTGAGCGCGTCGCGTTTCATGGTGATGTCAGGGTTTAACACCAAGTGAAAATCCGCCTGGGAGCGCAGTAAGCTCAAGTTGTGGCCGCTGCCGTAGCCTACGTTGCCATGCCCGCTGAGCACGTTGATTTCCACCAAGCCCGAACTGATTTCTTTAAACATGCCTGCTGCATCGCTACGGTCTTCCGTGTTGTCGATGAGGGTGACGATTGCGCGCGTGAGCCCTGCCTCGCCTCGGGCGTGGGCAATCGCAGCGAACAGTGCAGCGCACGTGGCCTTAAATTGATGCACGTCGGAGAAATACGTGACGATGGAAACGGAGAGCGTAGACACGCTGCTACAGTGTGGGAAATAGTTAAAAAGGAAGTGTAGGACATGATGATCGAAGCCGGCGCGTTAACGCAATTTGCCATCCGCGCGCTTGTTGCAAGCGGCTTGGAAAGCACAAAAGCAGAAATCACTGCGCGCATTTTGGTGGAGGGCGATTTGCTCGGGCACACCACCCACGGGACTGCGCTACTGGCCCCCTATTGCGATGCGCTGCTTGCGAACACGATGACAAGTTCTGGCACCTATAGCGTGCTCAATCAGCGCACGGCGGTGGCACTATGGGATGGTCATCGATTGCCGGGGCCGTGGTTAGTGGATGCGGCCATTACCCAGGCACAGCAAATGGCAAAGCAATGCGGCGCGGGCACGATTGTGATTCGACATTCGCATCACATTGCCTGCCTTGCTGCCTATCTGGAAGCACCAGCGCGCGCAGGGTTTGTTACGCAAATTGTGAGCTCGGACGCCGCCGTAGCATCCGTTGCGCCACACGGTGGGCGCAAGCCGGTGATGACGCCCAATCCGCTCGCTATTTCTTGGCCCACGGCGCAGGAGCCGGTGATCGTGGATGTATCGATGAGTGTTACCGCGATGGGTTTAACTAAACGCATGTACGATGCGGGCGAACCGATGCCACAGGGTTGGGCGATTGACGCTGCGGGCAACCCAACGACTGACGCCGGGGCAATTTGGCGCGAGCCTAAAGGCGCGTTACTGCCTTTGGGCAGCGATATTGCGGGGCACAAAGGCTACGGGCTAGGACTCATGGTGGAGGCGCTAACCGGCGGCTTAGCCGGATATGGGCGCGCAGACTTTGATTCGCAATGGGGCGCAACCGTGCAAGTGCAAGTGTGGGACCCAGCAGCGTTCGGCGGATTGCCAAGCTTCGTGCGCGAGGCAGATTTCATGCGCGTAGCGTGTAAAGCCAATCTACCCCGACCGGGCGTTGAATCTGTTCGCCTGCCGGGTGAGCGAGGCCTCGCCTTGAAGCAGGAGCAACTCAAAAGCGGCGTGATGTTGCAGGAATCCATCACTCCTCGTTTGCTGGATTTAGCCGCCCGCCTAAAAATCGCAGCGATTTAATGACAATAGAATATACTAGATTATTGTCAATCGCGGTTCGGAATGGTAATGAAAAAGTTACAAATACGGGGATTATTTTTTGCTTTGGGTACGGCAGGGCTTGTAGCCTGCGGCGGCGGGGGCGATTCGGTTAGCAACATAAACCCGCCCCCTATCAATCAACCTTATCAAGCTTCGAGCGTGGTCGCGTGGAACAACGTGGCGCTCGACGCGATACGCGCCGGCACGTTGGGGCCACCTGCCGTGGCACGCGTGCTCGGCATGGTGCACACCGCGATGTTTGATTCGTGGGCGGTTTACGATGAAAAAGCGATTGCGGTTTCCGCCAATGCGCCTGCAAAACGGCCTGCAGCGGAGCGCAACGAGGCCGCAAAAGCGGCGGCGATAAGCGTAGCAGCGTATCGGGTGTTGCTCGATCTTTACCCAGCGCAAAAAGACAAATTAGACACGGCGCTTAAAGCACAAGGGCTCGTGCCAGAAAATGTTTCTACTACCGACGGATCGCCAACAGCCAGTGGCAACGCTGCGGCAGCGGCGGTGATCGCGGTGCGTCGCGTAGACGGCTCTAACCAAGCCAACGCCTACGCCGATACGAGCGCTTATGCGCCTGTAAACACTGCAACAGTATTAAATGATGTTAATTTTTGGCAGCCGCAAACATTTTGCAATGGCCGCACACCTGGCTACTTGCTCCCGCATTGGGGCACTGTTGCACCCTTCGCTTTGGCCAGCGGTTCGGCAGTACGTCCAAAGCAGGGACCGGCAAAATTGGGTGAACCTAAGTTCACCCAACAAGCGATCGACGTACTCGCCATTTCGGCTGGGTTGAACGAATATCAAAAAACGGTTGCGGAATATTGGGCAGATGGCCCGGCCTCTGAAACCCCTCCCGGCCATTGGTTTCTATTCGCGCAGTCCGCCTCAGCTTACTACCGCTACACGCTCGATCAAGATGTGATGCTTTACATGGCACTCGGCAATGCCATGTTAGATGCCAGCATTGCCACGTGGGACACCAAGCGTGCCTACAATTCGGTGCGTCCGATTACCGCAATCCGTAGCCTCTTTAAGGATCAAACCATTAAATCTTGGGTGAAAGATAAAGGTACAGTTGAAATTAAAGGTCAGGATTGGTCGCCGTATCAGCCGTGCACGTTTATCACCCCACCATTCGCTGAATACACCTCCGGGCACAGCGCGTTTTCCTCGGCAGGCGCGGAAGTATTGCGGCGCTACACCGGCAGCGACAGCAACACATACACAACCTCGCTCAAAGCAGGCTCCTTAAAAACAGAGAGCAACATTCCAAGCAAAGACATTACGCTTAATTGGCCAACGTTTAGTGCTGCCGCCGATGAGGCTGGCATGTCCCGTCGCTATGGCGGCATTCACTTCGAAGAGGGTGATCTTGTCGGGCGAAAACTTGGACTCGATGTGGCCGATCAAGTGTGGAAAAAATCACTTACGCACTTCAACCGATAAAACCAATACTAATTTCCTAGCGTGTTACTTCTCGCCGCACGGTTTCACCTTGCGGCGATTTTTTTCAAGACGGCTACACAACGCGTTTGATCAATTTGAAATACAACGCATCAGGCCACCAACGCAAAAACTTCAACACGCGGGTGAACCGGCGAGGAAAGTGAATTTCAAACACGCCTGCCTCGAGCCCTGCTTTAATCTCCTCCGCAGCCTCTTCTGGCTCGATGAGAGCAGGCATATTGAATTCGTTTTGCGCAGTAAGCGGTGTACGCACAAAGCCTGGGCTTACCACCACAACGCCAATGCCTTTTTCGTGTAAGTCCAAATACAGGGTTTCGGCAAAATTGGTCAGCGCCGCTTTCGAAGGGCCATACACCAAGGCTTTGGGCAAACCGCGGTAACCCGCCACGCTGGAAATAAACGCAATCGTGCCACTGCCTTGTTTGAGCAATAGCGGAATCAAAAGTGCGGTCGCTTTCATGGTGGAAATGAGGTTTACACCCATCATTTCATCTACGCGCTCTGGGGTGAGCTCCCATGCGCGGGTGGGCGTATAGGCGCCTGCAGCGCAGAGGATGAGGTCAATCCCGTTCCACTTTTTAACAAGTGTGGATTGCGCGCGTGCTACCGCATCGATATCGTTCAAATCGAGCGGCAGCGGCAGCAAACCGGGATGCTCTGCGGCGAGTGCGTTGAGTGCATCGGCCTTGCGCGCAGATACGGCCACAAATGCGCCGGCGTTGCGCAAAAGCACCGCAGTAGCCCGCCCAATGCCCGTGGAGCCACCAATGATCCATACGCGCTGCCCAGTCCATGAAGCAATGCGCGGGTTGAGGCTCATGGCTTGGTAAACGAAAGCACCACTTCGCCCAAGTGAAACCCAAACTTACTCATCGCGCTTTTATTGAGCATCACTTTTTCGTCAATTAAATACATCCAATCGTCAAAATCTACGTTGTAGACTTTCCCATCCACCGGCAGCGCCATTACATAGCGCCAGCGCAGCGCATTGCCCGACGCTTCGCCAATCGCCTCGCCCACCACATCTGCTGCAGTGCCAATGTAACGATCACCGGTTTTTTTGATCGTCCAGATGCGCTTTTGTGTGGTGCCGTCGGAATACACAAAGGATTCATCGAGCGTGCCGGTATCGCCTACCCAGGTGCAATCCATCGTCACCACAAATCGCTTGATGGCTTTGCCGCTGCGGTCGAGAAACATGCCGTGTGCGTTGAATTTTCCGTTAAAGTATTGCTTGAGATCGAGCTTCGGCTTTTCTTGCGCATAATCAGTAACGTTCACAGCGGCACAGCCTCCCAAAACGATTGCGCATACGAGCGCGCTAAGTAGTTTTTTCCACATACGATTCATCCTTTACAAAACGTAAAGCGCCCAACGCGAGCGCCTTTAACAAACACGGTAACAAACAATAGGCGACAGTGAGCACCCCGGTTTTTCCGTTCGCTGCGTCCGGCACGTAGCCCGCCCAAGCAAGTGTAGGCAAGGCCACGCCCGCCGCCAATGCGAGGTTCAATTTCGTCACCATCGTCCACACGCCGAAATACGCACCGCTTGAGTCGTCTGCTTTATTGGCGGCAATCGTGTCGGCAAGCATAGAGGGCGGGATGGTTAAATCCGCGCCGAGCGCGATGCCCGAGAGCATGCAAATGGCCATGAAGGCATTGCGATCGCCCACGCCCAAAAAAGCTGCCCAACAAAAAGTAAGGATGGCAACCATCATGGAGGCACCCCAAGCCCGACGTTTGCCCATGCGCTTCGAAAGCGCCAACCACAATGGAGCGGCTAGCGCGCCAGAGATAAAGTAAATCACCAAAAACTGCGCTTGCCATTCGTTGGCTTTCACGACATCGGCAATGAAAAACAAAAATAAGGTGGCCGGAATCGCAGCGGCAATTCCGTTTAGTGCATACGCTGCGAGCAGCCTCTGGAAGCGTTTATCGTTCCATACCTGCGGCGCAAAATCGGCCTTTTTTGAGGAATATCTCCCAGAATTTTGCCCTTTTGCAGCTATACCGAGCGTGGCTGCCGCGCCTACCAATAAGCTTCCGATCACCACGAGCGCAAAAGTGGCGTACCCTTGAATCTCGCCTTGTTGTTTGGTCAAGATTACGGGTAGCGCGGCAGCGACCAAAACACCGATCAAGCCTACGCCTTCACGCCAGGTGGTAATGCGCGTGCGCTCATGTATCTGGTCGCTCCACTGCGCGCCCCAGGCGTGATAAGCGATTGTGATAGCCGAAAAACCAAGATACGTGAGCGCAAGCCCTATCAAAAAACTGATGTCCGCACCAAACGGCAACCACTTCGGCGTAAACGTGATGAATACACCAAATATCAAGAATGGCAGCGCCATGGCAATAAATCGCTTGCGAGAGCCCAACGCATCAGACCACTTGCCGAGCAGCGGATCAATAATGGCATCGAGTGCACGCAGTGCGAGTAACGCACCGCCGATCCAGGCAAGCGAAAGCCCAAACCCCACATAGAGCTTAGGTACATGCACATAAATTGGTAATGCGGCCATCGCCAACGGGAGCGATAACGCGCTATACGCGGCGAGTTGCGCCGCAGGCAAGCCTGCCTTCAAGGGCTCGCCAATAGCTCTTTGCGCATGGCGGGTTGCGTAGTTTTTGGAGACAGCCAAATATCAAAAAAAGCTTGTGCAAACGCGGGATCGTTCACCTCACCTGTGGGTTTACCATTGTGAAAAAATTTTGCTAATTTTCCTGGTACATGTACCCCAGTGATTCGATCATTGGGCTTCACATTGGGGAATACGCGGCGCATTTCTTTTACCCACACTTCGTATTGCGCCTCAGAGCCAATACCCTGACTTTTCATCTCATCAATGCTGCGCGTGGCAAGGACTTCACCTTCGAAGTTGCGCAAATACTCCAGATCAAGTGCGTGCGGCTCGGTTAACGCTTCGCTACCTTCCTTTGTCCACAACACGCCGTTGTAAATCCTAAAACCAAACATACGAAGCAAACCTTTGCCTCGCACTTTAAGTGTTGGATGTTCCGCACTCACTAAGGCCGGTAGGGCCTTAGTATCTTGCGCAAACACAAAACCTGCGGCGCAAATTGAGACAAAAAAAGCAATTATCTTCATGAATTTCTCACTAAAGTGAATTGACCTACATCGGTCGATTTCGCTTCGAACCCTGCGATGCAGTAGGCCAGATAAAACCGCCACATCCGTATGAATGCGTCGCTCTTGCCTTGCGTTCGTACCACTTCGGTTTGTGCGTCAAATCTAGCTAACCACCGACGGAGTGTTTCAGCGTAGTCGAGCCCGAACCAATGGGTATTCGCAAGCGTAAGGTTAGCGCCTTCTACTTTTTGCGAAATGAGCTCTGGTGAGGCCAGCATGCCACCGGGAAAAATGTATTGTTGAATAAAGTCTGATTGTCGTTTGTATTGCGCGAACCGGGCGTTGTCGATCGTAATGCCTTGTATGCACGCGCGCGCACCCGGCTTCAACGCATCGTGAATGGCGCGGAAATACGTACCCCAATACCGCTCTCCCACCGCTTCGATCATCTCGATGGAAACGATGCCATCGACCTGCGTTTGGTGATCGCGGTAGTCGCGCAAAAAGAAGTGCACGTTTTCGCGAAGACCCGCGCGGTCAATGCGCAGTTGGGCGTATTCCATTTGTGATGGCGAAAGCGTGAGACACGTGACCCGAAAGCCTTGTCGCGCGGCGTGTTCGGCAAAACCACCCCAGCCACAGCCGATTTCTAAAATGTGCGCACCGGGCTGGAGCGCGAGCTCGCGCAGCGCCCGCTCGTATTTTGCGTTTTGGGCCGCTGGCAGCGATTCGGTGTAGTCTTTCGTAAACAGTGCCGATGAGTAGGTCATGGTTTCGTCGAGCCATAGCGAATAAAAATCGTTGCCTAAATCGTAGTGTGCCACGATGTTTTTCTTCGCCTGGGCCTTGCTGTTTTTTCGCAGCGCATGTTTAAATCGAAAGCTCAGCTGTTGCCACCAGCGCCCGTAAAAGGCAGGCGTTAAGGCCGATTGATTGCGTGCGGCGAGCATCAAGAGCGCCGTTAAATCGGGTGTGTCCCAACGTCCGGCCATGTAGCCTTCGGCAAACGCAACATCGCCACCACTCATGATTTCAGTGAGCGCACCCCAATCGTGAAAGCGCACCGCGGCATGCAGCGGCCCTGCTCCAACGGTATGGGTTGAACCATTTGGTGCCGTGAGCGTAAGCGTGCCGCCGTCGATACGCTCTAGGAGTTTTAATAGCGCACGGGCTGCAAACGGTGCCGTTTGGTTTGCGTTGCGGGAGAGCGAAGAGGAGTCTGAGCTCATCGTTTGCCTTGTGAGGGAAGATAACCAAAAAATGGCACGCGTTTAGCTAGCAGCTTCAGCGCTTGCCAGTGGATTTTTGCAACTACTTGCAAGGTTATAAATGGCATTGACCACACTGCCTTACGCAGATTGCTGCGCGTGAGAGTTTGGCAACGACCGCTTATGTGGGTGGTCAGCAGTGTTTGGCCGGCGAATTGTTCATCATCATAGTCAATTCGAACGAGAAATTTGTTCGCTTCAATAAACACGCGAAATTGATAGTCCCCACGCACTTCATTGAATGGAGATACATGCAGTTGTTTTGTGGCATGCAACGTCTCGCCGTTGCGGATGCTGCTATGACTTGGCGACGTGACTACATAACTCAAACGCTCGCCGAAGGTGTTGTTCACTTCGGCAATCAGCGCGCGCAATTCCCCAGGCTGCGCCCAGCACAGCCAAAAGCTGACGGGATTAAATACGTGCCCCATCACCCTCGGTAAGCATACAAGTTCAACCTGCAACGATTCTTCTATACCTGCCGAGTGCAGTTGATCGTGCGCCCATTGGGTGAGCGTGTGCCCGCTACTACGGTAGCCGTGGTCGGACTCAAAAAAGCTCACCCAACCCCAACGATTGATCGGCAATGCATCTTTTACAGAAGGCAGATCATCAACAGGGAGCCTAACGTTAAAAATTGGATATCGAAATGCATGAACCGCCGGCCGCGCGCGCGCGTGTTGTACGTGGCCGACAAGCAGTTGCGGCGCGAGCGTATGCATCATGCGGGCCCGATCAATTGGGCCACGTCTTGCCCGCTGCGCAGGCCATCTTCATGAAAACCGTAGCCCAGCCATGCACCAGCGTAGTAAGTGTGTTGCTGGCCTTGAATAGATGCAATCTTTTTTTGTGCGGCAATAGCGTTGCCATCCAGTAACGGATGGGTGTATTCAATGCGTCGTAGGGTTTTATTTGCATTGGGTTCACGCGCTGGGTTAAGGGTGACAAAAACGTTTTGCGTACAGGGCAAAGGCTGCAGTGTATTGATCCAATACGTGAGCGACACTTTTGAGTC
>JANMDS010000217.1:0-2318 GCA_031376405.1 Betaproteobacteria bacterium | reverse complement strand
TCCCGATCTCTCGATCTTGAGCACGCTGGTTGCGGCATAAGGATTTGTGTAGTCGCCGTTCATGACCAGCACCGTATCGCCGGGAAGCGTGAGATTGCTGGCCTTCTGTAAGGTGCGGAACGCGCTGGCGGGCGACATCCCGTCATTGCTGTCCGAGCCTAATCCGCTCACATGGTAAACAAGACCACCCGCCAAGGCTGGAGTGGCAATGGGCACGAAAGTACTTGCGGAAATCCAGCCGAGCGCCTGCAATGTGTCACGTCTGTTCATTTTGACCCCCAAATCTGCCCCCATCGGGACCCATGCCCCGAGTCCAACCCAAGTGCAGTTTCCCGCAAATCGTTGAACATAAGTTCTCATTCATTTTGTTCGAGAGATTCGACAGAACTTATAAGAACACAAAACGTATAATCTCTAAAATATAACGTAGAATAACTGTAAGTTGCCAATTTATCAGAAATTTTTTTGAAAAATTATACAATTAAATTTATGTTACAAGATGGTTACTTGTAACAATAAAAATGTACATGAAAATACATGAGTAATTGCCTGCATAGAGAGGGCTTCAGTAATGGGGTTGTTCTGGGACCACTTATGATTTCAGCCAAGGGGCCAATTGCCTCTAGGGCACATAGTAACGACAGAGTCATTATGGAACTTTCACCTCGCGCCACAGATTGACTAACAAAGCGTTACCGATTAAAGTCGAAATGGGGCCAAGGAAGGTGTTTTGTGTATAGTGATTTTACCAGTGGGCGTTCCGGCTATAGTGACAAGCAGCCCCATACTTTCGATAAACATTGTCTCCTTACGGGAAGTGGCGGTGATTTCGCCCCCGTGAGGAACGAATTGTTGCTCTTTTCAAGAGCACCAAACGGTGGCCATATTGACGTTAGGTCGACCTCGGCTGCATCGGACATCCTCAGGACTCTGGCGAACATTTTAACGGGCGCCTTCTTGCTGACAATTCTCGCCCCTTTATTCGTTATCGTGGGCTTGGCCATTAAGGCCGAAACTCGCGGTCCAATCCTATTCAGGCAAGAACGGCATGGACGGTCGGGATCGGTTTTCTCGATCTACAAATTCCGCACCATGCGTTGCATGGAAAGCGGAACTTCGGCGGTGCAGTGCCGGGCGAATGATCCGCGGGTGACCCGGGTCGGCGCGTTTTTGCGCCGCACCAGCATCGATGAACTACCGCAGTTCCTGAATGTTGTTCGCGGCGAAATGGCAATTGTCGGACCGCGGCCCCATCCGATCAGTCTCGACCGGCAATTCGCGCCCCGGATTCCCGCTTACAACATGCGCTATTGGGTCAAGCCGGGCTTGACCGGGCTGGCCCAGATCCGCGGGCAAAGGGGTCCGGCGGCGACCCTCGAAGCAATGTCCGAACGCATTGCCTCCGACATCGAATATGTTCGCCGCACGTCGGTGGTGTTCGACCTCTGGATCCTGTTCAAAACGATTCCCGCCGTCATCCGCGGTCAGAACGCGGTTTGATTCTGGGCTCCGGCTCGTCGTGCCGGCCTGCTTAATAAAGTGCTGAACTCCAGAACACATTGAAATCTATCGCATATTATCTTCGCCTGACGGCCGCCGCATCTCCGGAAAGCAGCGCTGGAGGGGGATGTGTCAAATGCGATCTATTCCCGGAATTTCATGTTAGGCGGCGCCCGGCAATCTGTCCTTTCTGACAGGCTGGGGGACAATCAAATGAAATACCGTGGGATCGCTGCCGCTTTGCTGGCAGTTGCAGTTTCTTTCGCACTCGTTTCCGGTGGAGCGGAAGCCAAGAAACCGGCGGGCGAAACAGCGCACCGGACGCATGACATGCGCAAAGCGCTCCGCAGGGGCGGCAGGCTGCCGCCGTTTGCCTTCATCAAGATGTGTGTAAAGACTCCGAGCGTTTGCAGGAGTTCACCCGGACGCCTTGCCATGGCCGGCCATAAAGTCCGTCTGAACAAAAAACTCTACGGGCAACTGGCCAGTGTCAATGCATCGGTCAACCGCAAGATCAAGCCCGTGCGCGATGGACGCCTTGGCGAATGGCGGGTCAATGCGACGCGCGGCGACTGCGAAGACTATGTCCTCACCAAGAAAATGCAGCTCCAGCGCCAAGGCTGGCCGTCGCGCGCGCTGTCGATTGCAATCGTCCAGACGCGCCATGGGTCGAAGCATGCCGTGCTCATCGCCCATACCAGTAGTGGCCGCTACGTCCTCGACAATCTGACCCAGCATGTTGTGCCGATCGGATTGGCTTCATATAGGTTCGTCTCCATGCAGCTTCCGCAGTCCGGCAAGCGCTGGTCCAGCATGTG
>JANMDS010000199.1:0-3091 GCA_031376405.1 Betaproteobacteria bacterium | reverse complement strand
CTCGCCGCCCGTTTCACGCGCCGCGCGCACGGCACGGGCAAGCGGCGCATGATCGTGTACGCGCAAATCCCGTTTAAACCAAACAACGTGTAGTGAGTTCACGACATTGCATCAAAAAGTGAGTTGGCATGATACGGCATGAACGGCAATGTGCCACCTGCCACAATCGAACAAATTCATCACGCCATTCCGCCACAAGCCATGAGAGGATTCCCGCGTAAATATGGTAAGGTGCTTCCCCAAATGAGGATTTCTATGTTTTCATACTTTGCGCGTCGCCTGGCTTTCTGCGCGGTCCTGGCGGCGAATGGTGCCATCGCGATTTCGCTCGGCGATACGGTACCCGCGCTCGCTGCCACAAACGCTTCCGGCGCGCCGATTACGTTGACCAGCGCGCCTCCCGCGAAGCTCACGTACATTGACTTTTGGGCCTCGTGGTGTGCACCGTGCAAGCAAAGCTTTCCGTGGATGGACGCGATGAGCGAAAAGTACGGCAAGAGCGGACTGCGCGTGATCGCTATTTCGGTGGACAAAAAGCGCGAGGATGCGGACAAGTTTTTAAAGCAAGCCAACGCAAAATTTGATATCGGCTTTGATCCAGAAGGCAAAACGGCGGCCGCATTGCAAGTAAAAGCAATGCCTACTTCGCTATTGGTAGATGAAAAAGGTAAGGTGCTGTTTGTGCACAGCGGGTTTAAAGCAGCCGATACCGATGCGCTCGAAGCTCAGATACGCGCCGCGCTCGACGCGATAACCGCGCCTAAAAAATAGAGGATTTAACGATGTCTACAAAAACACCAGTGCTCCTGCTTGCACTCATTGCATTGTCGGGTTGCGCGGAAATGCCAAAAGTAAATGCGTGGGAAAAAGGCGATCTCGCAAAATCCATTATGAGCCTTGAAGCCGACGGCCACGACCAGCGGTTGATCCAACACATCCGCGTGAGCAAAGAAGGCGCGAGCGGCGGCTATGGAGTGGGCGGAGGAGGTTGCGGATGCAACTAAATTCTGAGAGATATTTGGAAAAAAGTGCTGAATTAGCGCCGCAGGTATTAAGTGAAAAGAGCGTCGCCGCGAAGTTGATGGCGCTGGCGATTGCGATGCCTGGTGTGCTCGCGCCCGTGGTGGCGCACGCAGAGTCCGCGCCGGAGCAAGCCACCATTTCGCTTAAGTATTTGGACTACAAAGATAAGCAAACCTCTGGCTCGCGCATGCACGTTACGAGCCCATCGGTGGTGTTGATTGCGCCGGTAGCCGACGTGTGGGCGGTTGAAGCGGGTGTAGTGCTCGACTCGATGACCGGCGCTTCGCCCCGCTATCACAATGCACTGAGCGGTGCATCGGGTGAAGGCGTAAAGGATTACCGAAAGGCGGCGGATCTAAAAATAACCCGCTATTTTGGCCGTACAACGCTCGGGTTGAGTGGTAGCGTATCCACCGAAAACGATTACTTTTCGCGCGGCCTCGCTGCCGATGCTCGGTTTAGTAGTGAAGATAACAACACCACGTTCGCGTTTGGCATGGGCGGCGCCTCGGATCGGATCAACAGCACCAACAACGTAGCCTTGGGTGAAACGAAGCGCACGGTAGAGTGGCTCGCAGGCGTAACCCAAGTGCTTTCCTCAACGCAGCTTGTACAAAGCAATCTCACATACTCACGCGGGCGCGGCTACTTCAGCGATCCGTATAAAGTATTTGATACCCGACCCGATCGGCGCAATAGCGTGGCGTGGCTCACCCGATACAACCAGTATTTTGGCAACTTAGGCGGCGCACTCAATTCGAGCTATCGCTACTACAACGATTCGTTCGGCGTGAAGAGTCATACCGTAGAGTTCGTCTGGCGGCAACCTTTCGCCGAGTCGTGGACGATATCGCCAGCGTTACGTTACACCACGCAAAGTGCGGCGAATTTTTATTTCGATCCACCCTTCCCAAAAGGGTTTGTTGAAGGTGGCTTCTACTCCGCGGATACCCGACTCTCTGCCTTCGGTTCGTTCATGGTCGGCTTGCGCGTGGACAAATCTTTTGGCGATGGCTGGAGCGCAAACACCAAAGTGGAATTCACACAGCAAAAATCCGGCTGGCGCTTGGGCGGCGGTGGTAGCCCCGGCTTAGAAACGTTCTCTTCCACGGCAGTAATTGTGGGCATTGCCAAAGCGTTTTAAGCGAAAGCCGTTTCGCTTGAAACTCTATTGTGATGCGTTCAAAGCCATGGGCTCGCCGTGTGCCCTCCAGGCGTGGGCGCGCTCAAAATCAGAAGCGCAGCGGTGGTTTTCCATCGCCCGCGTTGAAGCGCATCGCGTCGAGCACAAGTATTCCCGTTACCTCGATAACAGCGTGTTGAGTGCGATTAACCGAAGTGCGGGGGGCGCGCCCATTGAGCTAGATAGTGAAACCTGCGATTTACTTCACTACGCCAACGCGTGCTTCACCGCGAGCGCGGGGCGGTTTGATATTACGTCTGGGGTGCTGCGACGTGCCTGGGATTTCAAAGCCCACGCGCCGCGCCTGCCTAGCCAATCCGAAATTGATTCGCTGCTTCCGCGCGTAGGCTGGCAGCGCGTAACGTGGAGCGCTCCTATCCTCACGTTGCCCGCGGGTATGGAAATCGATTTTGGGGGCATCGGAAAGGAGTACGCGGCGGACCGTGCGGCCATGCGTTGCGTCGCTGCGGGCGCAGAGGCAATGCTTGTCAATTTCGGAGGCGATATCCGCGTTACTGGGGCGCAGCGGGACGGCGTACCCTGGCGCATCGGCATTACCCATCCCCGCCCAATTTTCGAAAATCAAACGATTGCTACGCTGGAAATCACCGCAGGCAGCGTAGCCACTAGCGGTGATTACGAGCGCTATTTTGAGATGGATGGAAAGCGTTACTGCCATATCCTCAATGCTCGCACCGGTTGGCCTGTCACCCAACGGCAATCGGTTTCCGTCGCCGCTCCGGCTTGTATGGTCGCAGGTAGCTTATGCACGCTTGCCATGCTTTTGGGGGACGAAGCGTTGAGCGTGCTCGATGAATCCGGCTTCGCTTACGTCATGGTCGATGCATCCGGCAGCGTCGTCACGGGGCAGGCGCGTTTGTAGGG
>JANMDS010000162.1:0-2590 GCA_031376405.1 Betaproteobacteria bacterium | reverse complement strand
CAGAGAATCAAAAAGCACCCAAACTCATCATCGGGGCGATGATGCGCAAACTAGCTCAAGTCATATTTGGCGTGCTGAAATCAGGTAAACCGTTCAATCCAGCACTCCATGGCGCTTGACTTCGATAACAGTATCTACGATGCCCTCACGCCCGATGTCGTGCTCGATGCGCTGGAATCGCTCGGGCTGCGCGCCGATGGCCGTTTGCTAGCGCTTAATTCGTACGAAAATCGGGTGTATCAGGTATGGCTCGACGATGACGAACAAACGCGCGTCATCGTAAAGTTTTACCGCCCTGAGCGCTGGACCGATGACGCGATTTTGGAAGAACATCGGTTTGCAGCCGAGCTCGCCGCGCTGGAAATCCCCGTTATTGCACCGCTGCAATTCGAGAATCACACGCTACATCGGCACGCAGACTTTAGGTTTGCAGTGTTTCCACGGGCAGCGGGGCGGGCACCGGAATTTGAACAACCGGACACGCTGGAGTGGATGGGACGGTTTTTAGGGCGTATTCACGTTTGCGGTGCGGCGAAATCCTTCCACCATCGCATCACGCTCAACACGCATACTTATGGCGCGCAGCCGCTCGCCTTCATCCACGCGGGTGCGTTTGTGCCCGAGGCGTTGCGCCCAGCGTATGCCGCCGTTACCGAGCAGGCCATGCAAGGCGTACAAGCGGCGTTTGCGCGCGCGGGCGACTACAAAGCGATCCGACTGCACGGCGATTGCCACGCTGGAAATGTGCTGTGGAACAACGGCCCGACATTCGTTGATTTCGACGACTGCTGCACGGGCGCGGCTATTCAAGACTTGTGGATGCTGCTCTCGGGTTCGCGTGCGGAGCAGCAAACGCAACTCCTCGATGTGCTCGCGGGTTATGAAGATTTTTGCGAATTCGATCCGCGTGAATTGCATCTCATCGAAGCACTGCGCACGCTGCGGCTTATTCACATGAGCGGTTGGATCGCCAAGCGCTGGAGCGATCCGGCCTTCCCGCTCGCCTTCCCGTGGTTTGGAAGCGAACGCTATTGGCAGGATCGGATTTTGGAGCTACGCGAGCAGATTGCCCTCATGAGCGAGCCGCCACTCGTGGTGTAGCGCGGTCAGGACATAGACTACAAACTGGAGTGCGCAATAAAACCTGAGTAGTAGCGATCATCCGCGCCAGGTAACGCAAAATACGTGCATGGCCCTGAACGCAACGATATTCAAAAT
This sequence comes from Betaproteobacteria bacterium, assembly GCA_031376405.1. Classification (GTDB taxonomy): domain Bacteria; phylum Pseudomonadota; class Gammaproteobacteria; order Burkholderiales; family Casimicrobiaceae; genus JANMDS01. Next base: position 1,372 of record JANMDS010000162.1, on the reverse strand, counting down.
AAACCTCAACATCGCTGACCTCGACCGTGGCTACTACGCCGACCACGCGCTGGTAGTCGCGCGCCACCCATCTGAAACAAGCGAACGCATGATGGTGCGCGTGCTTGCCTTCGCCCTGCACGCGAGCGAGCGCTTGGAGTTTGGTCGGGGCATTTCCACCGATGACGAACCCGCGTTGTGGGAAAAAGACCTGACGGGACGAATCGGGCTGTGGATCGATGTGGGCCTACCCGACGAGCGACTCACGCGACGGGCGTGTGGCCGTGCCGACCGGGTGATCGTGTTCGCCTACGGCGGCCGGGGCGCGGACATGTGGTGGAACGCTAACGCCAAAGGCTTGGCGAAAAATGACAATTTAACCGTGCAGATGGTGAACTATGAAACCAGTAAAGCGCTGGTAAAAATGGCCGAGCGCGCGCTTTCTTTGCAATGCACGATTCAAGAAAACGAAGTATGGCTAGACGACGGTGTGGAACGGGTTCAGGTCGCGATGGTGCAGGTATATCCGACTGTTTAGCGTTTTTTTTTCTGTAAATACCTGCGGCGTAAAAACATCGCGTTTTCAGTTTTATCTCCTGCAAAATCGCTCTTTTTACGTAGTCAAATTGCGCCTCCACATTACCCGAGTTCAGTAGCATAATTCAACGATTGCACTGGCTCTTATTCGAGATCCCCCACTATGCGAAATATCCTTCCCGTAATCGCGCTGCTCTGCACCAGCATAGCCCCCCATGCCGCTGAAATTAAGGTACTCACTGCGGGCGCGTTTAAGCCTGTGATGAGCGCGGTGGCCTTTGAATTTGAAAAACAATCGGGGCACACGGTGCGCATTGAAAACGACACCGCAGGCGCGCTGGTCAAGCGCATTGGTGGCGGTGAGGCATTTGATCTAGCGATTATCACGCCCGCAGCGTTAGCAGAGCTTGCAAAAACGAACAAAGTAGACGCCACCAGCGTTACACGATTGGCGCGCGTCGCGATCGGTGTGGCGGTAAAACGCGGAGCAGTGCTGCCCGACATTAGCAACGTGGCGGCGTTTCAAAATGCACTTCTGAATGCTCGGGCTGTGGCGTACATTGACCCCGCCGCGGGCGGATCCAGTGGGATCTATCTGAGCGGTTTGTTCGACAAAATGGGTATTGCTGAGCGCATCAAACCCAAAGCAGTGCTCGTGCCCGGCGGCTTAGTTGCACAGCGTTTGCTCAATGATGAGGCCGATATTGCCATTCATCAAATTTCAGAAATCCTCGCGGTGCCAGGCGCGCAATTGGTCGGTCCGATCCCGAGCGAAATTCAAAACTACACTGTCTACTCAGGCGCGCTCAGCGCCGCACCGCGCGATGCCGATGCCACACGCGCCTTACTCGTTGCG
>JANMDS010000144.1:0-5524 GCA_031376405.1 Betaproteobacteria bacterium | reverse complement strand
GGTCGGCTGTGAAACGAGCGATGGGGATGAGTTGATTCAACGTGAACATCGGCGCGCGCCCGAGCACTTTGTCCGCCTCGGGGATGATGGAGATCGACGATAGCGCGAGCAAGACTGTATAGCCATCGGGCTTGGCCTTGGCCACTTGTGCCATGCCCATGCCCCCGCCTGCGCCTTGCTTATTTTCAATCACCACGCTTTGCCCTAGGGCTTTGCTCATGGCTGCGGCAACTGGACGGGCCACGTTATCGGCCACCCCACCCGGCGGGAACGGCACCACCATCGAGATCGCGCGCGATGGATAGGGCTCTTGTGCGAACGCGAAAGTAGCCGCCATGGTTGCCAGCGCGAGTGTAAAAAATGATTTCATGATGAATGCGTTCAATAGATGGGGGAATGTGCTTTTTCAAATGTAGCTGAAATTGGCGAGATATTGCCTGGAAATACCCGTATTTGCGCCGCAGGTGTTGCCGCAGAAAACTTATAATCGGTGATTAAGCAAAAAGGTCAAAGTAAAAAATGGAAGCCGAACGCATTAATATCGTCGCGAACTCTCTGGCCGATTTAACGACACGCGCCGCCGAACTTCGGAGGTATCTTTGACTTCGATGCGAAGTCAATCCGGCTCACCGAAGTAAACCGCGCGCTCGAAGACCCCGCCGCCTGGAACGACCCAAAGGCTGCGCAATCTCTGGGTAAAGAGAAAAAAGCACTTGATGGCACGATTGGATTGTTGATCAGCATTGATCGTGCGCTCAAAGACAATACCGAGCTTTTCGAGATGGCCCGCGCCGACGACGATAGCGAATCGATGCAAACGCTCGAAGCCGATACGAAAGTGACGCAAAAGCAAATCGAGGATATGGAATTTCGCCGTATGTTCTCCGGCGAAATGGACGCGAATAATTGCTTCATCGACATCAACTCAGGCTCTGGCGGTACCGAAGCCCAAGATTGGGCCTCGATGCTCTTTCGCATGTATCTGCGCTATTGCGAACGCAAAGGTTTCCAAGTGGAAATCATGGAAGAAACCTCCGGCGATATCGCGGGCTTAAAAAATGCCTCCATCAAAATCAGCGGCGATTATGCGTATGGGCACCTGCGCACCGAGCTCGGCGTACACAGGCTCGTGCGCAAAAGCCCGTTCGATTCAAACGCGAAGCGGCACACCTCATTTGCGTCGGTGTTCGTGTACCCCGAAGTGGATGATTCGATTCAAATCGAAATCAACCCCGCTGATTTGCGCACGGACACGTATCGCGCTTCTGGCGCGGGCGGGCAACACATTAACAAAACCGATTCCGCAGTGAGGATTACCCACTTGCCCACTGGCATCGTCGTGCAATGCCAAAGCGACCGCTCGCAACACCGCAACCGCGACGAAGCGATGAGCCAATTGCGGGCCAAGCTCTACGAACACGAGCTGCGCAAACGCCAAGCCGAGCAGCAAAAACTAGAAGACACCAAAACCGATATCGGCTGGGGCCACCAAATCCGCTCCTACGTGCTCGATCAATCCCGTATCAAAGATTTGCGCACGAACTATGAAGTGGGCAATACGCAGGCTGTACTCGATGGCGATCTGGATGATTTCATTTCGGCTAGTTTGAAACAGGGGGTTTAACGTGACGGCACGAACCGCGCAATGACACGTTAGCCCGCCGTTGTCGTATTGAATAGGTTCTGGAATCCGCGAAGCATCATGATGTTGGCAGTGCCACCATCCATGTAATGCATCGTAAGTTTGCTGTGCTGTAGTGCGTAGAGCGGGTCAATTCAACGACTAGCTCTAAGCCTGCTGCCCAAACCAAAGCCGATTGCCATCGGAGTCGTCCAACCGGAACTCAAGCATCCCGTAAAAAGTGGTTCCAAGCGCAGGCACGTCTAGTCCCATCGCCAGCCCCGCCGAACGCACCCGCGCGTGATAGGCCGCGATATCGTCAGGATACAAATAGAGCATCGACATACGCGGCAACGTAGGGTGCACATTGATTGACTCATCCAACATCAGCGCGCAATCATCAAACTCCATCCGCGCCCATTGCCAATCATCGTTGCGCTCGCAGCGATGCTTTTCACGGGCAACATGGGAATCAACGCGGTGAGTTTCATTTTGCCCTCCTAGTCAACGCAATATTTTGCACGCCACCATGCCCCGTTTTTACAAAAACAGGCGTAGGGTGCATTCATAATGCACCCACTTTAAGTCTGTGCGACGGTAACCAAAAGAGTGATGGTCGCGTCCCGCGATGTTGTTGTTGAGGTGCGTTAAAACGCACCCTAAGCTCGCTGACTTGCGCCAAAGAAACTTGTGAAGTAGTCTGAGAACCAATCGATTGCCCTGTTCAGCGCCTCAATCTCGGTATCGGACACGTCCAAGTCGGATCGACGCTTCGGGTGCATGAGGCGATTGCGTATTTTTAGAAACGACAGCACATCGGTCCAGTTCGGGTGATCTTTCCATGCGATCGATTTACCTTTCCCAGTCCGCTCCCAAATAAGTGCGGTGTGAATCAGACTATCCTGAAACTTCACGTAGTGCTGCGACGCCGAAACACTCCCAGTCGAGTTGATCTTGGTCAGCTTGCCACCTAACTGAATCAGTTCATCCTCTCTGAGGACAATCTCTCCAACGGCGTGAAATTGAACGAGCAATTGCCGCAGAAGGAACAACTTTGCCTCGTATGACGCAGCCATCGTTCTTATCAACGTTCGGGCTGCGAACTCGTGAGATGCAAACTCAAAAAGTTCGCGCGATTCAGCCACATCATCGTTCAGAATTTTCGACGTTGTGCAAAGCTCAAGAACCACTTTGAGCAGGCCCGTGCCGTCTCCACCATCGGCGACCACTTTTTCAAGAACATTCAGATAGCGAAGGCGAGTATCGTCAAACGTGCTCATGACTACCTATGCACCATGCGACGGCTTCGATGGCAGGCCGAGGACGCCCTAAACACCAATCCGATCAGACAAATAGTCTTTAGCATCTAGACCCGATTCCTCCCCACCCACTCCGCAATCCGTTTAGCCCCCGCCTCAATATTCTCATTCGACGTAGCGTAACTAAACCGAATATGTTGCCCATCATCTGGCACGCGGTGTCCGAAATGTATGTCGGCCAACACAGCAACCCCCGCTTCGTGCAGCAAGCGTTTTCTAAACTCTTCGCTATCTTTGCAGCCGGTCATCTTGCAAGCTTCCGTCACATTCGGCCACGCATAAAACGCCCCGCCGCTAGCTTGGCATGTGATGCCAGGCACGTCGTTGAGCAACTTCACGATTAAATCGCGGCGTTCGTGAAATTTGCGCTTCATCATCTCCGCATCATCTTGCGGGCCGTTGATGGCGGCTACGGCGGCCCATTGCGAGATGTGGGAGGCGCAGCTATCGGTGTTCGTCACCCAGCGGGTGAATTGGGGCGCAAGGGCTTTGTTGGCTGTGAAACCGATACGCCAGCCGGTCATCGCCCAGGTTTTGGAGCAACCGTCGCTGATGATCGTACGCGCTTGCATGTGCGGTAACGAGGCGATGGAGGCGAAGCTGTCTTCGAAGGTGAGCCTGGAATAAATCTCGTCAGCGTAAATCCAAATATGTGGGTGTTTACGCAGGATGGCGGCGATGGCTTCAAGATCGGTTTTATTCAAAATGCCGCCAGTGGGGTTTTGCGGCGAATTCAAAATCAGCATCTTGGTTTTGGGCGTAATCTTGGCTTCGAGCTCGGCGGGGTCGAAAGCGAAATTGCGGGATTCACGCAGGTAAAGCGGCACGGGCTTTGCGCCATGCGTCACGATTTGGCTTTCGTAAATCGGGAAGCCCGGCACGGGGTAAATCACTTCATCGCCGGCGCCAAAATCAGTAACGGACAAAATCGCGTAAGCAATAAATGGCTTCGCACCCGAGCCGACCACTACATCTTCGGCATCAATCTTAATGCCGCGCATGTCGCCCATATATTTCGCCGCAGCTTCGCGCAGCGGATCAATCCCGGCGCTGGGCGTGTAACCATGCTTGCCGGAGCGGATGGCTTCGTGGCCCGCTTCTTGCACATGCAAGGGCGCGGGGAAATCGGGCTGGCCAATGCAAAACGAAATAATATCTTTGCCAGTGCGCGCTAGGGCGTTCACTTCCGCTAAGACGACGAAGGCGTTCTCAGTACCAAGACCGGACGCGCGTTGGGAGAGTTGTGGGTTCATACGTAGAACTATAGCGAAAACGCGATGCGCGCTCGATTGAGGAAAAACCTGCGGCGTAAAAACAGCAATTTCTGGGAGATATCTCTCGAAAAATGCTGTATTTACGCCGCAGGTATTTGCAGCCGAAACGTGTTCAATGCACCGTAGGCGGCGTGTTCATACAGCACTGCTTAAATTTCTTGCCGCTGCCGCACGGGCACGGATCGTTACGGCCCACTTTTGGGCTATCGCGTTTACGTGTTGCGGGCTTGCGGCTCGCGTCATCTAAGCGCGCCTCACCAAAATACCAAAACGCACGGTGTAGCCCCGCCACCATTTGATCGACCAGTTCAGCACGCTCGCTATCCGGAATCGGCTCTCCGCGCAATTCGGGGTCTTCGCTATGTTCGGCAACCAACGCAAATATAGGCCCGAGAATGAAGCTTTCTTCATCGTCCTCTACCAGCGGCTTCCATGCCTCAATGCGCGGCTGCATGCCAGAGACGAAGCCTTCCGCCCAATCATTGCCGAGCGGCACGCCCTTTTTTTCGTCTACAAAAATAATGGTTTCATAAATGTGATCTTCCTCCACGCTACGATGTAGATTGTAGGAAATCCAGTTATTCAACTTGAACACGAGCCCGGTAAATTCTAGGACATCCTTTTCCGAATCTAGCGCGGTTGAATCATCTAGAATGAGCGGCAGATATTCGCTCGGGGCAACGAATTCTGGGCAGCAATGCAGCGCGCACAAAAAACCATCGAGCCATTCGATATTGAGCGAATCGGGGTCGATTTTTTCTAGCCAATCGCCCAGGGCTTCGAACTCTTCGTCGGTTAAGTCGGGTGCGTGCATATAAAACAGATTTTGCGTGAATTGCTATTAGTTTGCATCACACCGAGGCGAAGCCCAGACAAAAATTGCTACGCGCCCGCATCACAGAGCTTCGTTAGCAGCGCGCTCAATACCTTTTGCTCAGCAGAAGAAAGCGGCGCAAAGATTGCCTTTTGGGCCTGGCCTACATCAACGGATACGGACTTAAAAAACCGGCTACCCGCGCGGGTAATGTGCAACACGCGGCGGCGTTTGTCGTTCGGGTCTGCCCGCCGCTCAATCCAACCTTTCGCTTCCATGCGATCCAGAGTGGAGGCGGCGGTAGACGTATCCAGCGCCGCCCGCTGGGCGAGCGTGACTTGATCGACATCATCCGGGCTTTGGGCGAGCGCAGCCAAAAGCGCGTATTGCACGGGTGTTACATCATGGGCACGCGTGGCTTCCATAAATTTGGCGACCGCAAGCTGATGGGCCCGGCGGATTAAATGGCCAGGCATATTGGAGAAATCGGGCTCAC
>JANMDS010000141.1:0-1512 GCA_031376405.1 Betaproteobacteria bacterium | reverse complement strand
TTTCGCATCGGTGGCGCGCAGGCGATTGCCGCGCTTGCATACGGTACGCACACCATTCCCGCCGTGGATAAGATCGTCGGCCCCGGCAACGCGTATGTTGCGTGTGCCAAGCGCCACGTGTTTGGCGTGGTCGGCATCGACATGATCGCGGGGCCATCCGAAATTCTTGTCATCGCCGATGGCAGCACCGATCCGGCTTGGGTGGCGATGGATTTGTTTTCGCAAGCCGAACACGATGAAATCGCGCAAGCAATTTTGCTGTGTCCGGATGCGGCTTACATTGAAGCCGTGCGTGTCAGCATGGAATCACAACTGGCGTCGATGCCGCGCGCTGACATCATTCGCGCCTCGCTCATCCGTCGCGGCGCTCTGGTGCGGGTTCTTGATCTCGATGAAGCGTGTGAAATTTCCAATCGCATCGCACCCGAGCATCTGGAACTATCCGTTGCGGAACCAAACCTGTTGCTGCCGAAAATCCGCCACGCCGGCGCAATTTTCATGGGCCGCTTTTCATCCGAGTCGCTCGGCGATTACTGCGCGGGGCCGAACCACGTTTTGCCGACTTCACGTACCGCGCGCTTTTCTTCGCCGCTCGGCGTTTACGATTTTCAGAAACGCTCATCGATCATTCAGGTCTCGCGCGACGGAGCGGACACGCTGGGCAAAACCGCCGCAACGTTGGCGCGCACCGAAGGTCTGGAAGCGCACGCGCGCTCGGCCGAATTTCGCTTGAAATAATTTGCATGTCCACCGATATCATTCGGCCAGAAATCACCGCGCTTTCCGCGTATCACGTGCAAGAAGCGGCGGGCGTGATCAAACTCGACGCGATGGAAAATCCGTTCGCGTTTCCCGAGTCGTTGCGTGAAGGACTTGCCGAATCGCTCGCCGCCGCATCGCTAAATCGATATCCGAGCGCCGCCGCACCCGCCTTGAAAGATGCCGTTCGCGCGGCGATGAAAATTCCAGCCGGACTCGACATCCTGCTTGGCAACGGATCGGACGAAATCATCCAGTTGGTCGCGATGGCGGTCGCGAAACCGGGTGCTTGCTTGCTGTCGATCGAGCCATCATTTGTGATGTTTAAAATGATCGCCACCTTTTCTGGACTCGCTTATGTCGGCGTACCGCTCTGCACAGATTTCAGCCTCGATCAGACCGCAATTCTCACCGCGATTCACGACAAAAGACCGGCCGTGACCTTTATCGCGTACCCAAATAATCCGACCGGCAATCTGTTTGATCGCGCCTCGATTCGTGAAATCATCAACGCCACCGGGAAATATGGCGGTCTGGTGGTAATCGACGAAGCGTATTTCGCGTTTTCCGCTGAATCGTTTCTCAATGAAATTATTGAGCACCCCAACGCCGTCCTGATGCGCACCGTATCCAAACTGGGGCTGGCGGGAATTCGTCTGGGCATGCTGATTGGGCGCGCGTCCTGGCTCGCCGAATTTGACAAGCTTCGATTACCCTACAACATCAACGCACTCACGCAAGCGGCTGGCGTTT
>JANMDS010000110.1:0-2298 GCA_031376405.1 Betaproteobacteria bacterium | reverse complement strand
CCCGGCAGCGCCAAAAACGCCGAGTAACGCAAAAGCAATCCAAGTCGCCGCAGTGGTGTTCGTGGCGATAGGGCTCCACCATACGGGCAGGCTCGCAGTGAGCACCACCGCGCCTACCAAACCGGTAAAAAATAACTGGGTTTCTGGCGCGTCGCCGATGGCAGCGCGGCGGGTAAGCGTTTGGTACACCGAATTGGCCAGCGCCGCGCACAGTGCAAACACCATGCCCTGCGGATCAAGCCCCCCACCGGGGCGACAGATAACAAGCACGCCCGCAAACCCGACCCACACCGCAAGCCATCCGCCACGGGTGATGGCTTCTTTCAAAAAAAGTTTGGCCCAAATCGTAATCAAAATGGGCGTTAAAAACAGCATCGCGGTGGCGCTCGCCAACGGCAGGGTTTTCATCGCCGCAAAATAAAATAGGGACATCGTAGCCAGCATGAGGCCGCGCAAAATCTGCACCCTCAAACCCGTTGTTTTCCAGAGCCCACCGCGCATCGTTGGGTAGGCGAAGGCAAACACGAGCACCATGTGCCCAGCATATCGCGACCACACGGCGAGCGTAACCGGCAACCGTTGCACGACGAACTTGCTACACGCGTCGAGCAAAATCAAAACAGCGAGCGCACAAACAATGTAGGCAATGCCGCGCTTGTTGGCGGCTTGGGTGAGAGAACTTGGCATGCTTGCGATAATACGGTATCAACTGAACTTTGCACCGAAAGGAATGACTATGAACGCTTATCTAAAATCCGCCGCCCTCGTCGCCGGTTTTGCCGCCCTCGCTGGGTGTGCGCCACTGGTAGTGCAAAGCCCCGGCGGGCAAATTTCGCCGGTAAACGCCGTATCCCAAGGCGACGACAAACATCTCATGCTGTTCGGGCACGATGTGGTGTCGTACTTCACCGAGAATAAACACCAGCTCGGCAGCGCGGCGTACAAATCAAAAGTTGGCGAAGTCACTTTTCGCTTTGCCAGCGCTGAAAATAAAGCGCTTTTCGATAAAGAACCCACCAAATACGTGCCGCAATACGGCGGCTACTGCGCCAATGGCTTGGTGTACAGCATTCCATGGGGCGGGAACGCTGATAATTTCAAAGTGATCGATGGCAAGCTCTACATTTTTGGCGGCCAAGGCTCGCTCGATGCTTTTATGTTGAACGCAAAAGCCAATATCGAATTAGCCGATAAGTATTGGAAAACCGAAGTCGCCGGGAGCAACGCCTTTATCCACCGCACCAAGCGCACCACCATCGCCCGCGTGCCCCACTACAAATCGGGCGAGCAGTTGGCTGCCGAAGTGCGAAAAGCCAAAGGCTCGTAACCGATTCCGCCGTGCCGCCGAATTCACTTTTTTATCCAATTGGACCTTGCAATGATTTCACGACTTTTACGTTTACTTCTCGCTGTATTCACGCTCGGCATGCTCTCTGCGTGTGCCCCGCTCATTACCCAAAGCCCTGGCGGCGCGCTCTCTCCGGTAAACGCCATTAGCGAAGGCGACGATAAACACTTGATCTTGTTTGGACACGATGTGGTGGCGTATTTCACTGAAGGCAAACATCGGCTTGGCAGCGCGCAGTTCAAATCGAAAGTAGGCGATGTCACCTTCCGGTTCGCCAGCGCAGAGCACAAAGCGCTATTTGATAAAGAGCCCGCGAAATACACGCCGCAATTTGGCGGCTTTTGCGCTAATGGCACCGTGTACGGCATCCCCTGGGGTGGCGACGCCGATACTTGGAGCATCATCGACGGCAAGCTCTACATTTTTGGTGGCAAAGCCTCGAAAGACGCGTTCCTAGTGAACCCGACAAAAAACCTGGAGCTGGCCAATCAATACTGGAACAGCGAAATTGCTGGCAGCAACGCATTTTTTCAGCGCAACAAACGGTTGATCTCAAAAGTACCGCACTACAAATCGGGCGATCAACTCGCGGCTGAAGTGGCCGCCGCTGCGAAAAAGTAAGCTTTTTTTGGGAGATAAATCCCAAAAAATGGTGTTTTTGCGCCGCAGGTATTTCGCAAAAAAGCGAAGTTCCTGCGTGAGACCTCTGCATAACTGAGTCGATCGCTCGGCTCGCTCCATCCTGAGCGCAGCGAAGGATCACGTTGTGAAATAACTCGCATCAAATCAAGCATCTACCGGACGCCACCTGATCCTTCGCTGCGCTCAGGATGGAGCTTGCGCTGAAATGGTCAGTTATGAAGAGGTCTCTGCGGCGTATTCATTTGTTGCGAATGAATTTGATCTAACGCGTGGTAACCCGCAGATCAAAACTCATTCAAAATGCGAAG
>JANMDS010000435.1:0-2531 GCA_031376405.1 Betaproteobacteria bacterium | reverse complement strand
GGTATGGTGCTTGCACTTCAAGGTTACGAAACGCTTCAAGTGTTTGGGGCAACCGAATCGATGGGAGTATTAGTCGCGCTCTCGCTGGTGCGTGAGCTTGGTCCGGTCGTAGCCGCCTTACTTTTTGCTTCACGAGCGGGTTCTGCGATGACGGCTGAAATTGGTTTAATGAAGACGACAGAACAGCTTAAAGCGATGGAAATGATGGCCGTAGACCCGATCGCACGGGTCGTCGCACCACGTTTCTGGGCCGGAGTCATTTCTATGCCGTTATTGGCAGCGCTCTTTTCAACGATGGGCATTTTCGGGGGTTATCTCGTTGGTGTGAAACTGATTGGTATTGATGCCGGTGCTTTTTGGGGGCAGATGCAAGCCGCCGTGGATATTCGCCATGATGTGATCAATGGCGTGATTAAATCCTTCGTGTTCGGCGTTGCTGTGTCGTTAATTGCCGTGTTCGAAGGATATGATTCTGTACCGACGGCGGAAGGTGTGTCGAACGCGACAACCCGAACCGTGGTCACGTCATCTCTTGCGATATTAGCCATCGATTTTGTTTTAACTGTTCTCATGTTTAGAGGCGTCCATTGAATAAATCTAATCTCAACTTTTGGGTTGGACTGTTTGTGCTGCTTGGCATCGCTGCGGTTTTGTTTCTAGCGCTCCGCGTGGGTAATCTCGCCACCTGGGGCGAGCCTGCGGGCTATCACGTCACGGCTCGGTTCGACAACATTGGCAACTTGAAGCCGCGTGCACCGGTTAAAAGCGCAGGTGTTGTGGTGGGTCGGGTAGAGAAAATTGGACTCGACCCAAAGACCTTCGAGGCTCTGGCACAAATCAAAGTCTTTCCGCAGTTTGAGTTCACCAAAGACACGATTGCAGGTATCTATACGTCTGGTCTATTGGGTGAACAATACCTGGGCCTCGAGCCTGGTGGAGACACGGTAATGCTCAAAGAAGGCGATACGATCCGAAAAACGCAATCGGCAGTGCAACTTGAGAAACTTATTAGTCAATTTATGTTCTCAAAGGCATCAGAGGGTGGAAATGCAGCCGCCCCAGCTGCGTCCAATCCGCCTGTAGTGACGACCAACCCGGCCGCGACGAGCGCCGCTCAAGGAACGCAAAAATGACAGTTTTAAAACACTTCGTGGCGCTCTGTGCACTTTTGCTGCTCGCGGGTTGCGCGTCGTTGCAATCCTCGGCCAGTCCCCAAGATCCCTACGAGCCGATCAACCGTAAAGTGGATGTTTTCAACCAGTTCGTGGATACCATGTTTCTGAAACCCGCCGCGCGCGCGTATGTCGCGGTCGCCCCAGCCGCAGTGCAGGTTGGAGTCGGTAATTTTTTTGGCAACATCGGTGATGGCTATTCGTTCGTCAATTCGCTGCTGCAAGGAAAGCACGAAAAAGCCAGTGGAGATTTGAGTCGGGTGTTCGTGAATACTTTTTTTGGTTTCGGTGGGTTGGTTGATCTCGGCACGCCTTTGGGCTATGAGCGTGGCGAAGAAGATTTCGGGCAAACGCTCGGACACTACGGCATGAAATCAGGCCCATTCTTGATGTTGCCACTTTTCGGTCCGTCCTCTGTTCGGGATGCTGCGGGGCTTTTGCCGAATTTTGCGTTTGATCCAGTTTCAAAGCTAGCGTCATCCGCATCGGCAAACAACACGTTAAGGGCACTGCGGATATTGGATACACGCGCAGCGCTACTGCCTACAGAAGCGCTCTTGCAATCCGCCGCATTGGATCGATATACGTTCCTACGATCCGCTTATCTGCAGCGACGCCAAAATCTGGTGTACGACGGTAAGCCCCCAAAGGACGATTGAAAGGGTAGTATGAAAAAGGTTGTTTCGGGCGTAGTCTTAAGCTTCTCAATGATGAGCGCAGTGGTGTTCGGGCAAGTCGCGCCGGATGCACAGGTGAAAGCTGTCACCAGCGAAGTTACTGCGTTGTTAAAAACCGATCCGAGCATTCCGAATAGCCCTACTAAGCTCGCCAGCGTCATTGAAGGTAAGCTTGCGCCGAATTTCAATTTCAACCGCATGGCGCAGTTAGCGATGGGGCGTAACTGGGCAAAAGCATCGCCAGAGCAGCAGCAAGTTCTCACCGGTGAGTTTAAAAATCTGTTAGTCCGCACCTACTCCGGCGCTTTGTCAAACTATCGCAACAACAGCGTAGATTTCAAGCCCCTGCGTATGCAACCTACCGATACGGATGTTACGGTGAAAACGCTTGTGCAATCCGGTGGCTCTCCGATTCCAATTGATTACAGCATGGAAAAAGTGGGCGATAGCTGGAAAGCGTACGATGTAATTGTTGGCGGCGTCAGCTTGGTAACAAACTACCGCGAAGAGTTCAACAACATCGTTCGCGATGCGGGTGTAGATGGCCTCATCAAACAGCTCCAACAGAAAAACAAAGGCTAATGCTTTATTCGTCTTCCCAATCAGCGCCGCAGATCCCTGCGGCGCTAAATATTTCTGGTCCCCAGTGGGCCTTGGTCGGCCCAGTCACGTTCGATACCGT
>JANMDS010000010.1:0-9084 GCA_031376405.1 Betaproteobacteria bacterium | reverse complement strand
GTGAGCGACATACCAAACATGGCGCTTCCGCCTTGCCATGCATTTAATACATTATATGAAGCGAACGGTGCCCTATCGTGCCAGCTATATCAGCGAAGTGCGCACTTAATTTTAGGTGTACCGTTTAACATTGCCAGCTATGCACTGCTCACCCATATCGTTGCCGAGCAATGCGATTTAAGCGTGGGCGATTTTGTATGGACAGGCGGCGATTGCCATATTTATTCCAACCACCGTGAGCAAGTGGAAACGCAGCTCGCACGAACCCCATTTCCGCTCTCACAATTGCGCATTGCACGCAAACCTGCCGATATTTTTTCCTACGCCTACGACGACTTCGCGTTTGAAAACTATCAATCCCACGCGGGCATCAAAGCGCCTGTTGCGGTGTAGCCGTAAAATCGCGTTTTAGTTGGAATAACAAACATGCGCCGCACACGTAGCCCAAATCGCCCAGCCGTCTCGCGCGGGGCCACTCGCCTGATACATCTTGCTATTGAGTGGTCAGAAGCAAGCTCCCTGCTCGAAGATCGCTTTTGGGAAAAAGAAGTCATCCCTGAGATTGATGGGCTGCTCACATCGGGCAACGAAAAAGCCATCACCACTGCGCTCGAAAGCTTGTGGTCACGCGACCCGGTTGCCCACGATTTAGTTGCTGATTTAATTGAGTCGCGCGCCGAATCGATGCGCGCGCCGCTAAAAGGCGAAGTGTGCGACATGATTTTGATCGCCGTTCCCGTGCTCGCGTGGTCGCGAGACAAAATCCCCTGTGGCAAGTTAAGTGCGGCTGCAACTAAAGCCATCGCCGCGCAATTGCAAGGCCATGTGCTCGCCAAAGCCGCGCACGTAACGCTCGCGCCTGCGATTTTTTCACCAGACCAACTGCCGCATCAATACACTGATTCGTACGAACTCGCGCAAAGCATGTTTGTTGCCATGCAAGAAGGCAAAGCATTCCCCATTGATTTTTCTAGCTGGCCCGAAACAGGGCAATTTATCGCTGATACGCGCTTGGTGATTGCTGGCGTGGCGGTGCCCGCTGGTGGGGCCATTTTTCGTTGGCAAGAAGAAGATATTTCGCGCGAAAAAGTACTCACCAATTGGCGCGAGCAAGGCGGCGCGGTATTGCAAGCGGCCATGCCCGGCTGCACGATTGAGCCGCTCATGCCCTCCGCGTTTCACGATGGCAGCCGCGTAGCCGATAGCGAAGGGCGGGGCTTTAGCTTAAAAGCAGGCGTGCAGTTTTTAGAAGCGGTAGCCAATTTAGCGGCCCGGGACATGACTGCGGTGGTTGCGCCGTTTTACGAGCGCGAGCTGGAGGAATACCGTATTTCGCTGATGCGCACCGGGCGCGAAGACGTGCTTCACGGCGTTGTATGGCCCGTGCTCGGGATGGAAGCGGAGGAAGGCACGGTGCCCGATGAAATCGAAGCACTTTTAAAACTGCTCGGCGTTGCCAACGTGATCCAGATCGACCACAAATTCCCACTCGAACACTGCTCCGATTGCGGCGCACCGATGTTTTGCGACCCTGAGGCCGAGCTAGTGCATGCAGGTTTTCCAGAGGATGATGTGCCCGAAACGGTTCGGTACCACTAGAAAACTCGAAATACCTGCGGCGCAAAAGCGGATCATTTTCTTATTTATCTCCCTGAAAATGTCTCCTTTTGTTCGACGCTAGCAATCCTCACAAAGCCAACGCTGCCATTCCGTGTTTCGCGCGGATTTCATTGCAGCGTCCGTTCACCTCGCCGCTTTCGCCGTGGAACTTAAACTCTCTGCAAGGCGTGGGTCGGTGTTCGTAAATCGTGCAAGTAACGCCGGTGCCCACTTCGCCTGACAAACAGTCGCAGCGCGGCGCAGAGGAGTCCGTGCCTTTCATGCACCGGCTCATGAGATTCATTTGGTTGGTAAATTGCACGGGCACGAAACCGCCCGGCGCATCGTCGCCTTCGCCCCAATAAAAGCTCACGCGAAAGCCTGCGCAACACGCACCACACGCAAGGCAGGGGTTGGTTTCTAAAGTGGGTTCAGCCACGCTGCTCCCCGCACGCCAGACGAATCGCCAAATTTCGCCTTTACAAATTGGGTGCGAATGATTTTTGACATGGCATATTTCGGCAATAGCGTTGGCACGTTGGTATAGAGCCGCGCGATATTTGATACGCCACCGCCCAGCACGATCACATCCGGATCGAGAATGTTGATCACCGCGCCTAGCGCGCGGGCCATGCGGTCTTCGTAGCGGGCCATTTCGTCAGCGCATTGGGTATCGCCGCTATCGGCTAACGCGGCGATTTGCGCGGCGGGGACATCGCGCCCGGTGCGCAGTGCAAATTGTTTGGAAAGAAAGGTGCCCGAAAGCCATGTTTCCACGCACGCCCAGCGCCCGCAATAGCAGTGAACGCCAGGGCGTTCGTCATCGCGCAGGTCGGAAAGCGGGCTGTGCCCCCATTCGCCAGCAATGCCGTTTTTGCCATCAAGCACCTTGCCGTGCGCCACCACGCCGCCGCCACAGCCTGTGCCCACAATCACGCCAAACACCACCGCCGCGCCCGCCGCAGCGCCGTCGGAGGCTTCTGAAAGCGCGAAGCAATTGGCATCGTTGGCGATTTTGACTTCGCGCCCGAGTTGCTTTTCGATTTCGGTTTTTAATGGAAAACCATTCAAGCAAACGGTGTTGGAGTTGCGCAGCAAATTGGTGGAAGGGTCGAGCGCGCCTGGCGTGGCGATGCCCACAGGCCTTGGTTTTTCAAAATACGCGCCGAGCTTCGCTTCCGCTGCGCGCACCATGTTCGCAATGTTCAAGCAAATCGCCGCAGCATCGTTGTTCGGCGTGGGCGTGCGCTCGCGCAATACTTCTGCGCCCGAAGCATCAAGCGCGATGATCTCTGTTTTTGTGCCACCTAAATCAATTCCAAAACGCATGTTCACAATACTATTTCCTGATCGTTTTCTAATAAAGTTGCAATCGCTTGCGCGAGCTTAATCATCGAAAGCGGCGAGCTGCCTTCAGCCTTATTGTTGGCCACCATATGTACCTTTTCGCCCCGCTTCACCGCATCTACCGCTGCCTGCGCAAGCGTTGCCCGCGTGCCTGGGTCTTCGTCGACCAATTTATCAAACGGCGCGTATTGTTCCTTCGCGCCCTCGTAATCCGCGCCGGTGTGCGGGTTTAAGCTCCAGCGCACCACTAAGCCACTTTTTGTAGCTTTCGCCATGGCTTGCAGTTGCGCCGCTGCGCTCGGCATGCGTGGGTGCACGCCAACACAATAACGCACGCCTGCGTCGCTCAGCCCAGAATCAAACGCGCATGTTAGCAATTGCGCGTTGCGCACTTCTATCGCGAGCTGGGCTTCGAACCCAGCCTGCGCGCGGATGTTGCGCAGAAAACCAAGCAAGCGCTCCACCATTTCTTCTGGCGTTTGGGTGGCGGGTTTTCCGAGTGGAGAAAATTGAAAAACGAGTGGCCCAGTCTTCGCACCCAAACCTTCGCGCGCGGGAGTAACGAACGATTTCATCGCTAAATCGACATCGAGAAAAGTGGGGTTTCTCTGCGTCGTGTAGCCTGCGCCGCCCTGGATGAACGGGCTTGTGACTGCGTTAGGCGCTTTGCACAAAAACGAAAAATCATCCGGCACTTGGGCGGCGTAGCGCTCAAACTCATCGCGCAATATTGGCGCGTAAAAAGTACGGTCAACGCCTACCGTGCGCAACAGCGGGTGTTTGGAATACGCCGCAAGCCCGCGTCGGCTCAATCCCTGCGCGGCGTATTGTTGAGCATACACAATACCAGCCCAACCTGGGAACGACCACGTAGAAGTGCCGAGCCGAATATTTTTCGGTATCGTATTGGCGAGTGCGACGTACGCCTCGCTCGGCGCAACAGCTTGTGGTTCGAGCGCATCGCTGGCCACTGCTTTTGCCCGCGCGCGCGCGGGTGGTGGCGTTGGCAAAGGGTCGCCGAGTAGGTCGTATTCCACGTTAAAGGCGACGGACTACTGCGCCGTCCACCCGCCATCGTGCGCCAGGGTTGCGCCGGTCATGTTTGCCGCTGCATCGCTACATAAAAATACGACGGTTTGACCGATTTGTGCAGGCGTAGTGAAGCGCAGTGAAGGCTCTTTTTCTGATAGCAAACCTTTTTCCGCGTCCGCTACGCTTATGCCCTGCGCTTTCGCCCGCGCATCAATTTGCGCCTGTACTAGGGGCGTGAGCACCCAGCCAGGGCAAATCGCGTTACACGTTATATTTTTTGCTGCGTTTTCAAGCGCCACAACTTTTGTGAGCCCAATTAAGCCATGCTTCGCTGCTACGTATGCCGCTTTATTGGCCGAGGCTACCAATCCATGCACCGAGGCGATGTTGATGATCCGACCGTAGCCTTGCGATTGCATTGCAGGCAGGGCGGCTTTGATGGTGTGAAAGGAAGACGACAGATTGATTGCAATCACATCGTCCCATTTCTCATCAGCGAATTCCGGCACGCTGGCTACATGCTGAATCCCCGCGTTATTTACCAAAATATGCAGCCCACCAAACTGCGTAATCGCCGCGTACACGCCCGCTTGTGTGGATTTTCCATCGCGCATATTCGCATCGAAGTAGTGTGCCCGCACGCCCACCGCGGTAATTTGTGAGAGCACGCCATCAATCGTGGCCGCATCGCCCAAGCCGTTCACGGCAATATCTGCACCTTCGCGCGCGAGCTCCAGCGCGATGCCCAAGCCAATGCCGCTGGTGGAGCCGGTGACAAAAGCTACCCTGTTTTTCAATGTGTTCATAGACGCAGTTTACGGCGAATACCTGCGGCGTAAAAATAGGCTATTTTGAGGATTATCGACCGCAAAAATACTTCAATGAAGAAGGCGTGAAGAAGGCCAAAAAAGTACAGAGAACCGGAAAAGGGAGAAAGTCCATTTAATGCCTTTCCGCTGCGTGCGCTGCGCCCTTTGCACCGCTGCGTTAAAGTCGCTTATCTCCTGCTGCACATTTTTGCGAAAATGCAGTCATGCTGAAAACTACGCCCGACGCTTACCAAGACATCCGCGATGCCGTGCGCGATTTGTGCGCGCAATTCCCCGATGAATACCACCGTAACATTGATCATGCACGTGGTTACCCTGAAGCGTTCGTTACTGCGCTTACGCAAGCGGGCTGGCTCGCCGCACTCATCCCGCAATCGTATGGAGGCTCGGGTTTAGGCCTCGCAGAAGCCTCGGTGATTATGGAAGAAATCAACCGCTCGGGCGGCAATTCCGGTGCCTGCCACGGCCAGATGTACAACATGGGCACGCTCTTGCGCCACGGCTCGGAGGTGCAAAAGAATTTTTACTTACCAAAAATCGCGAGCGGCGAGTGGCGCTTGCAATCGATGGGCGTTACAGAGCCTTCCACTGGTACGGACACCACCAAAATAAAAACCACGGCCGTAAAAAACGGTGATCGCTACGTAATCAACGGTCAAAAAGTGTGGATTTCCCGAGTGCAACATTCCGACTGGATGATTCTGCTCGCCCGCACCACGCCGCTTTCGGAAGTGAAAAAGAAATCTGAAGGCATGAGCATTTTCATGGTGGATTTGCGTAACGCCGAGCAATCGGGGATGACGGTGCGCCCGATAGCCAACATGGTGAACCACGAAACGAATGAGCTCTTTTTTGAGAATTTAGAAATACCCGAAGAAAATTTAATTGGCCAAGAAGGGCAAGGTTTCAAATACATTTTGGATGGTCTGAACGCCGAGCGCACGCTCATCGCCTCCGAGTGTATCGGCGATGGTTACTGGTTTATTGATCGGGTGACGAAATACGTAAACGAGCGCGTCGTATTCGGCCGCCCCATTGGGCAAAACCAGGGCGTGCAATTTCCCATTGCTGATGCGTATATCGAAATCGAAGCGGCAAATTTAATGCGCTTCAAAGCGTGTGACTTGTTTGATAATCACTTACCCTGCGGCGCAGAAGCCAACATGGCGAAATATTTAGCGGCCAAAGCCAGCTGGGAAGCGGCCAACGCCTGTATTCAGTTTCACGGCGGTTTCGGCTTCGCGAATGAATACGATATAGAGCGCAAATTCAGAGAAACAAGGCTCTACCAAGTTGCGCCGATTTCAACGAATATGATCTACGCTTACATTGCGGAACATGTGTTGGGGTTGCCGAGATCATATTGAAAGCGAAAAAGATTTCAAGTGGCTTGGAACGAAAGGATTTCATTTAGTTCCGCTCAATAGTGCCAACGCTCTAAGCCTAAAAAGCGCACAGAAAAGTCCGACCTTTACAGGTAAAAATTTGATACCGCAGTGCACAAAGTTTTTGTAACGAGTTGAGAATTGATTGCGAAATAGAGGGGGTAGTTGATGCGAACGGGATCCATAAGATACGCAAGCGTCAGCACATTCACGCAAATACAATCACGTAAAGGTTTTTCATCATGTCTATTCGTACCCTTCTTGTTTTAGCCGCTTCCGCTCTCGCAATTGGCAACGCATCTGCTGCTGCAAGCTGGCATCAGCCAGAGTTTGCTGATGCAAAACCTGCTGTCGAAAAAACCCGTGCGCAAGTGCGTGCCGAAACAATCGCGTTTCTCAACAACGGCGGGAAGCAATTGGTAGTGGGCGATACGCTCGCTCCATTAGAGCGCGTAACGAATCGTTCGCGTACAGAAGTATTGGCCGAGCGAACCGCCGTTCAAATGCAACGCTCGCACGAAAACGCTGAGCGCAGCATGTTTTAAGTAAGCAGTAAAAAATCATGGGTGAGCGAGAGCGTTCGCCCATTTTTTTGCTTACATTTACTTCACGCATCTAAGTTAAGCAAATACCTGCGGCGTAAAACGAGCTTGTTTTAGGCAATATCGCCCAGAAAAAACATCGGAGTCATGCCTTAACTTTGCGCGCATAGAAGGTAAATTTATATTCAGTCGATCGCACATGTAGTGCCATCCTCCGCCGCGCTTGGTGCGCCCTGCATCAATCAACCGATGCGCAGCCCAACCGCCACATCGCGGAATGAGACCAGCGCTGCTTCCAGGTGTTCGATGATTTCCTGTTGCAAAACATCGGGGGGCGGTAGATCATCCAAGTTGTCCAGGCTGTCGTCTTTGAGCCAGAAAATATCGAGGCTGGCTTTGTCGCGAGCCAGAAGTTCCTCGTGGCTGAAATACTTAAATCGCTCGTTGGCAACGCGCTCATGGCGATTTTCTGGGCGGTAGCAGTGTATGAAGTCTTGAAGGTCTTCAAGTTTTAGAGGGCGGGTCTTCAAGGTAAAGTGCCGATTGGTGCGCAGATCGTAAAACCAGACGCCCTTCGTTTTAATCTGCCCATCCTTGGGCCGCGCGTCAAAGAACACCACGTTCTCCTTCACGCCCTGCGCGTAAAAAACGATGCGGGCGTGGCCGACGCTCGCGCAGAAAACGTAGAGCAATACGGCGCTCACGCAAGCGCGAAGTGAAGTAAACAACAACTCGGTCTTAATTAGCAACCTGCCGGAAGCGGGGTTGCGTCAGTACAGCGGTGGCGGTATGCCCATCCGATGTGGAGATCGACTGAATTTTGAGCCCGAGAAGATCTTGTGAGTTTCATCTTCGCGTGTATCGCAACACTAGCGCGCCCATCAACATGGAAAGAATAATATTGACCAGCGGAGACAGAGGCACGGGCACACTCGCACTCGGTTCACTCGACTGAATCGTAAAGAGTTGATCGGAAAACCAGAGTGTCTCATACGGAAGGGTTCGCACACCGTCGTCGTAGTAATGGGTGAGTTTTACCGTGTATGCTCCAGAAGGTGGGGTGCCCAAGTCGAAGGAATACAAACCAGACAAGCTCACCCCACAGCCACCCTCGCAGGGGTTGCCATAAACGGTCACACGCACTTCATTTCCGATGACTGTAGCTGACGCGGGTTTCAGATTGCTACGTTTTTCAATCGCCGAACCTCGCGAATCCGTGACCGCAACGATCAATTGAATGGGCGTTCGATCCGTAGCATCGGCGGGCACGACGCGGGCGTCGCTAGGGCTGGCGCAACACAAACCGAGCAAAACCGCGCGCCCGCAAGCACGCAGCGAAGTATATAAAGATTCGGTCTTCATTAGCAGCCCAATGGCAAAGGAGTTGCGCCATTGCAACGGTGGCGGTACGCCCAACCAATGAGGGTGGGTTGCTGAAAGCCGCGGCCGTACCAATGTGAAAGATCATCTTCTAAAGAAAGCGTGTAGGCTGCCTGTTGTGTGGCGTTGGCCGGGCGAACCAGTCGGTACAAACCTACAGTGCCGTTGATATTGGCTGCGCCGCTTGCCGGATACACATAGCCCTCGATGCCGTCCATCCTCCAAACGGAAGACACGCCGAGAGAGGAAGGCGTGGCGCCGAGCGGGCCCGTGGCGAAATAGTGTCGACCAGTTGTCGTGGTGGGTTCGACAAAGCTGAAGCGATAAAGGGCGTGGAGCGCATTTCCATCTTGATCCTTGGGTTTCGTATACACCTGCATGGTCGCTTTTGGTGCCGAACCGCTGTAGGCCATAAATCCGCAATACGGGTGACTATCGGGGTAGCCGCCTCCCGTGCAAATTTGCTGACCGCTTGAATTGAAGACGCAAGTGGAGGGTGAGGCGGAAGCCGCCAAATCAGACGGAAACGCGTTTACGCCTCTGGGGCTCGTGTAGCCTACGTAGGAACCGTAGCTGCAGTAGCTCATGGGGATGGAGTCCGGCCACATGAGTTCGCCCTTAGCTGCTGAGGCACCCATCGTGGGTACAGTGGTGAAGAAGAAATCGCGGTCATACAGATCCTGCATCGAGAATAATGGTGTGACGCTTATTTTGTTCGCATCCCACGATTTGCGCCGCAGGTATTTGCGTACGCACTATGCGGGCGGGTTTGGAGTGGCGTCTTCTTCTCAAAACCGGCGGCGTAAAAAAACCTGCTTTTGAACTTTATCTCCCTGAAAACGCGCAGTTTTTGCTACTATGACGGAAGTTGTCGCCGGTGTCTAGAGCCGCCGCTTGCGAGTTTTTTTATACGATCATCTCGCAAAGGCTCGACTATGAATCTTGGTTTGCTGCTGGGTTTTCTCGGCG
>JANMDS010000583.1:0-5970 GCA_031376405.1 Betaproteobacteria bacterium | reverse complement strand
TGTTCGTCCTGACGCGCAACCTGTGGGCGGCGGCCGCCAATCACGCGGCATGGAACTTCACCATTCTGCTCGCTGGCGTGCCGCTTTCCGGCATTGAAGACTGGCGCAAGTTGGCACCGCTAGAAAGCCGCTTTGCCGGGCCCGACTGGCTGACCGGCGGGATGTTCGGTCCAGAGAGTTCGTTGCTGGTAATCGCGTCGACCACGGTCGCGGTCGTGTTGCTGCTGCGCGCGGCGCGGCGACGTGGGGGCTTCTTCGTGCCGGTGGCCTAGCCCGTGCGATGCCACCCCCATCGGCCTAACAACGGCATGTAACGGACGCGCTTCGCGCGCCGCTGATGCCGAGCGTTAAAGCGCGGACTTGTAGCCGTCGTAAGGTATCTATCTTACAGTCGAGACCACTTTGGCAAGCATTGCGCGCGGCTCACAGAAGTTGTGATGAAATGTTGATGATTTCACGGCGAGGGGCAATTCGATATCAACCTACTTAGAGTTCACCACGTGTCCGAGGCTAGGCGCGCATCAACCCACATTGCGCCGCCACATTAGCCAACAGTCTAGGCGTATCCTCCAACGCTTCTTCCAACGTCATCGGTCGATTGCAAAGAGAAAAGCATCCGCCGTTGAACAAAACATTTAACGCTTCCACCGCATCAGCATCCACCCCGCCCGAGATTAGTGTGCGTTTTGCTTTCGGCGACGCGGCCATGGCGCGCTGCGCGGCGACGAAAGGCGTTTTTCCCAAGAGCGTTTGTTGATCGCTGCGGCCTTCGCCGGTGATGAGCCAATCGGCGTCTTTGAGTGCTGCGGTGAGGCCCACTAAATCGGCGACGGTTTGCGCGCCGGATTGCATCGTGGCGCCGAGCATCATGAGCGTGTAGCCCAAGCCGCCCGCTGCGCCTGCGCCGGGTGCGTCGCGAATGGCGGCATCTTTGCCGAGCGCAGATTCTAGGGCTTCGGCGTAGGTGCGCAGCGCCGTATCAAAGCCTAATAAATCGACGCGCTGCACGCCTTTTTGCGGACCGAAAATAGCAGTCGCGCCGCGCTCGCCGAGCAGCGGATTGTTTACGTCCGACAGCAACACAATTGACACGCCTTCCATCTTTTGCGGCAACTCGAGCAAATCAATTTTGCCTACGCGCACCAGCGCAGCAGGCGTAGGCGGCACGATGTTGCCCACGCCTTCAAACATGCGCGCGCCCAAGCCCACGAGCAGGCCCGCGCCGCCATCGTTGGTGCTCGTGCCGCCTAAGCCTATGAAAAATCTGCGCACGCCTTGCTCAATCAGCAAGCGCATCAACACGCCGATGCCGACCGTGTGTCGCGAGGCCACATCGGTCTTCATCCCCACTGGCTCCGTGATGCCCACTAACTGCGCAACTTCGATGAGCGCGGAGCCATCGGGGAGAATCGCGTAATCGGCATCCAGCGGCTGCGCGCTCGCGCCGGGGAGCTTTCTTGTATGGCGCACGCCGCCTTCCGCCGCGAGCACGGCATCGAGCGTGCCCTCGCCGCCATCGGCCATCGGGCAGGCCACAATTTGCGCAGCGGGCAACACGCGCTTTAAGCCCACGCTTAGCGCCTCACATACTTGCGGCGCAGTTAAGGAGCCTTTGAAGGAGTCGGGGGCGAGGATGATTTTCATTGGGATACGCCTAAAAAGTGGATGTGTTTGAGCATAGGCTCGACACGTTCAATATGAACGAAATCACGATCGTGATGTAAAAGCGGAATTTGATGTTCTATTGCAAGCTGTGCGATCACGCAATCGAACGCTGAGCGGGGCGTCACGGCCGAGGCGCGACACCGCGCATACAGCCGAGCCGCAGAAATAAAACCTGACTGATTGCTTAAAAAGCTTAGGTACTCCCGCTTCCTTAATGCACTTTCAACTTTTCGGGAGATGGTGGCAGACGAGATACCTTGCAATACTTCTAATGCGATCACGTCGCAGTACGCAACTTCGTTTTGCTCATATAGGTATTTTGTCAAAAAGAGAGTTGCTTGATTTTCCCGTTGCGTAAAAAAATCTATCCAAACGGATGAATCAACCAGAATCACTGTTTTGCCGTGCCGACGCGCAAGGCTTTGTAGTCGTAGCCTTCAAAAAACTCGACCTTACCGCGCAGCGCAAGCAAATCGGCATTGTCCTTTGCGCGAACCACGCTCTCCAACGCGCGCCGCACTGTTTCGCGCTTGGTGTTCGTCTTGAGCACTTTCATCGCACGCTCAACAAGTTTTTGGTCAATATCAATATTCGTTCGCATTGCTTTCTCCATACACATCTAATGTGTATTGTATCAATCAATCAATCAATCAATCGTTGAGTGCGAGACAAGAAAACATGGGTGTCGGATTCATGAACGGGGACAAAGCCGTGACGCGCGTAAAGAGTGTTAACCGGATTCCACTTCAGATATTCGAGATGGGTAGTGAGTGAAAAGGAATCGGCAAATGCAAGACTGGTAGTTAAGATGTGTGAGCCAATACCTCGTCGTTGGTGCGGGGGTGCGAGGTAAAACTCGCCGAATTGCAAATTGCTCCCAGACCGGTCTAAGCAGAAAGTTCCAATCGGCAGATTGTGCTCGCAAATTAAAAACCAATTTTTCGCAAGCCAGCGATGACGGTGAAACTGCTGCTGCAATTTTTCATCCCAGCCCCATTTCTTTTCGATGTGCGCGCGCATTGCGGCAACTCTCGTTGCGTACACGAACGGTTCGTCGCTTGCTTCCGCGTGGCGAATCCGTAGATTCACTGCGGCAAGGCGAGCGTGGGTAAACGTTACAAACTCAGGAATCCGTTCGCGCACGCTCGCCCGCGAAACCCGATCCCACACAGCTTCCCACGCTTCACCCATCGGCGGCGCTTCAACCCAAATCTCATCGAGGCCCGCCGCATCCAGCTCGCGTAAATCTGCATATAAATCATGCTCAATCTGCGCCGCAGGTATTTTCATTTTTGTTAAATGCGTGCCAGCGAAATTCGGGATGACGGTAAAAGTGAGCGTGCCGATCTTGCCCGTGACCTGCACCGCAGAAAACGTCTGCGCATTTTTCAATAACGTGCGCGTGCGGGGTGCGTAGTGCGAAGCGAGCGAGCCGGAGACGCGCGGCGCGCTTTCACTTTTCATATTCGTTTGCGGGGCAAAGCCTAGTACCCGCTCGATATCCGCTGCGCTGATGCGCCCTGGGCGCAAGATGCGCACGGGTGAAACGGTGCAATCGATGATCGTGCTTTCCACGCCGACTTCGCATTCATCGGCGTCCGCGCCCACCAATATCGTTTGCAATTCATCGCCAAACTCGGAGGCAACGTGTTGCGCGCGCGTGGGCGAAACATGCCCAAATTTATTCGCGGAAGGCGCTGCAATCGGCACGCCCGCTGCCCGCAGGAGCGCGAGCGCAACCGGATGAGAAGGCACGCGCAAGCCTACAGTATCTTGCCCGCCAGTGACGGCATCGGACACATGTGACGCGCGCTTGACGATCAACGTCATCGGTCCCGGCCAGAAGGTATTGGCAAGCAGATTTTCGGAGATATTCCATGAAAATGCCCATTTCTGCGCCGCAGGTATGGAGCTGAAATGCACAATCAAAGGATGATCCGCTGGGCGACCTTTTGCTGTAAATATTTTGCGTAGGGCAGTTTGGCTCGTCGCGTCCGCGCCCAAACCGTAAACCGTTTCAGTGGGGAAGGCAACGAGCTCGCCAGCGCGAATTGCAGCCGCCGCTGCAACAATATCATTGGTAAAGCGCAGATCAGTCATACACGCTTTTTTCACCTTCCTGGCGAGTTTTAAACCGCCGATGTGTCCATAAATATTGCTCCGGAGCTTCGAGCACGCGTGCTTCGATAAATTGATTGAGCCGCAGCGCATCTGCTACATCATCGCCAGACGGAAAATTTTCCCATGCGGGGTAAAACGTTGCATCGTAGCCGCCTTGTGGGTTTTGCAGCGCGATGATGGGAACGACCACGGCTTTGGTGAGCGCGCACAGGCGCGATAAGCCCGTGATCGTTGCCGCTGGCACGCCGAAGAAGGGCACAAACACCGAATCTTTCGCGCCGAAATCCATATCGGGCAAGTAAAAAAACGGGAGTCCATTTTTCATTTCACGAATCACCGGACGGATGCCTTCTTGCCGCGAAAAGAGCGTGGCGTTACCGAAGCGCTCGCGCCCGGCGCGGATAATCGCGTCGATCTGTGGATTGCTTTGCGTGCTGTACATCGAAGCACCGTGATAGTCACAAGTAATGCGAATACCGACATGATCGAGCCCCACGAAATGGGGGCAGAGCCAAATGATGGGGCGCACTCCGCGATGCACGAGCCAATGCTGTTCGTCTACCAAGCGCACGTAATTGCGGATGACCTCTTTGTTCGCGCTCCACAAAAAAGCGTGCTCCACCATGGCTTGCCCATACGCGCGAAAGTGGGTTTTGGCGCGGGCACGAATCTGCGCCGCAGGTAAAGCGGGGAAGCATAGCGATAGATTTTTTAGCGCGATGCGGCGGCGGCGGCGCGCGAGCCGATACGCGAGCGCGCCCACTCCACGCCCGATTGTGGCCAGCGCGCGAGGCGGCAAGAAACTTGCAAAGCGAATGAAACTGGCGAGCATCTGGCGCGGCTAAATTCCGCTCACGAGTAAATCGAGCGAGGCAATAATTTCGTCGCGACGATTGCTTAGATTGGCCACCTCTACGCCCAATTGCGAACGCGGAATGGCGGCTAGCAATGGCACCACCACAAAATAAGTCACCGTGCCGATCTTGCAGGTTGGCGTAAGCTTCTCGAAGCCTTGCGCGTCGCGCTTGGTGGACTCTACGAGCGGAACGGCGAGCCGCGAATCAAGGTGGGACACAAGCGGATGTTGAACATCTAATAGCAAAGGGGCGTAGCCCTTGGTTTGCGGATTTTTGTTTTTATGAACAGAAAACTGTGCCATGCTTAAAAGTACCGCATCCCATCGCTCCACAGACCATTTTTTTGTACGAATTTATTCAGAGCTTCCATCGCGGGTTTGTGCTCCTCAATCCACTTCGCCTCCCGTTGCGCTTTCAGCGTGGTGGCTAGCGCCTGCTCCAGTGTGGCGGAAAGATTGATGTCGAGCGCTTTGGCTTCGTCGAGCATTTTGGCGTCTACACGCAAATTGACGGCGCGTTTGCTAGGTTTCGTTTCTACAGAAATGGTCATCACATTTACCACTTTCGTCATTAGCATAAAGTGTAGCAAACATGTGCGCACGCTTTGTGCGCACTAAACTGAGCGCACATTCAAATACCTGCGGCGCAGTTTGGGCTATTTTTCCAACTATTCGCTCGGGGGCGGCGCGCCGCCAGGCCGCTTGTAGCGGTTGTAGCTCCACAAATATTGCGTGGGGTTGGCCGCAATGGCAGCTTCAACGAGGGCGTTAAGCGCGACCGTGCCCGCGTGTGGATTATCTGGGTGCGCAGCGGGTAGAGCGGGCAACGCGAGTGCGTTTACCTTGAACCGAACGCGGCTGCCCAGGCGCGAAGGCAGGCGTTCGGCGGTGACCATCACTAGGCGCGCCTTGGTTTTTTCGGCCAGCGTAGCAATGAGCGTCATGGTGTAGGCTGGTTTGCCAAAAAGCGGCACCCACACGCCTTCGCCTTCCGTGGGCGTTTGGTCGGGCAATATTCCGATGGCCTCGCCCCGTCTGAGCGCCCTGAGCATCGCGCGCACACCCGAGAAATCAGCAGGCACGCACACCACTTGCCCCTTTTTTCGCCCCGCGCGCATCAGCGCATCGAGCGATGCGATGCGCGGTTTTCGATACATTGCGGTGAACGGCCGCAGCGCCCCGACGCAGTACCCAGCTATTTCGAAGCAGCCTAAGTGCGGCGTGAGGAAAATCGTAGCCACCGGCGCTTTCATAATTGCCTGGCTCGCCGCATCAAGCTCGACGTACGGGGCAATATCAACCCAGTGGTTGCGCCACACCCACGCCAT
>JANMDS010000563.1:0-1792 GCA_031376405.1 Betaproteobacteria bacterium | reverse complement strand
AACGGGTGGAGGCAGGGAAATCTGTTTCGCCTGCCTACCTTTTTGCCGCGCTCCTCTGGCATGAAGTATTAAAGGCGTGGGAGGCTGAAAAAGCCCGCGGCGAACATTCGATGCCAGCGTTGCAAAACGCGATGGATTCGGTAATTGAAACCCAATGCGAAAACATGGCTATTCCGCGTCGATACACCACGATTACGCGCGAAATCTGGAGTATGCAGCCGCGCTTCGACCAGCGCACCAACGCTGCCGCTGAGCGCTTTTTGGGGCAAGAGCGTTTTCGTGCAGCGTATGACTTCATGTTGCTACGTTCGCAGTGCGGCGAAGTGGACGCGAAAATCGCGAAATGGTGGACGGATTTCCAAGAAGTGGAAGGCCATGACCGCGAGCGGATGATTCGCGAAGAGCGCGAGCGGCTGCGCAGTGCCGGTGTGGTTGTGCCAACAAAGAAAAAACGGCGACGTGGCGGCAAGGCGAAAGCGCGCGGCGAGGGCGAGAGCAGCCCCCAAACAGAGTGATTTTTCAGTACGAAGCGATCGTCGCGCTGGGCGCGAATCTAGGCAATCTGTGGCAAACCTTGCGCTGGGCAGTCGATCAACTTGCGCTCTTGCCGCAAACCCAATTGCAAGAAGTCTCCGGTGCCTTCCAAACCGCGCCGCAAGAGGTGAACGAGCCTCAACCGGACTACTTAAACGCAGCGGTACTTTTGCACACGCAGCTCGGTCCATACGAATTGCTGGAGTTAACACAAACCATTGAGCAGCAGGCTGGGCGCATTCGCCAACGCTGGCACGGTTCGCGCACGCTTGATCTTGATCTAATTTGCATGACAAAAATGGACTTTACCTGCGGCGTAAAAACGGCCATCATTGAGAATAATCTCCCAAAATTAGCGCTCCCACACCCGCGCGCGCACGCCCGCGCATTCGTGCTCGCACCGGTGTGCGAGATTGCGCCAACCTGTGTACTTAACGCCGGTTTGTCGGCTGCGCATTGGTCGGCTCTCGCGCAAGACCAACCCGTGCGTAGAATTGCCAACTTATGAAAAAACAATCGCTGCGTTTTGTTGCTGTGGAAGGACCGATTGGCGCGGGCAAAACGAGCCTTGCGCGAAGGTTGAGCCAATGGCTCGGCGCGGAGCTCTTGCTGGAGTCTCCTGGAGATAATCCGTTTTTGCCGAAGTTTTATGCGGATTCCTCGCGCTGGGCGTTGGCCACACAACTTTCGTATCTGTTCCAACGCTCCGATCAACTTACCGCGCTCTCGGCGCGTCCGAGTTTGTCGCCCCCGGTGGTGGCAGATTTTTTGCTAGATAAAGACCCGCTTTTCGCGCAGCTCACGCTCACGCCGGAAGAGTATGCACTGTATGTACGAACTTATCGCACACTTCAACTTTCTACACCTCGTCCCGATTTAGTCATTGTGTTGCAAGCGCCGGTAGATGTATTGAGTGCGCGGGTTAAGAAACGGGGTGTTTCGTTTGAAAAGAGCGTCTCGAGTACGTATTTGGCAAAGCTTGCGGATGCCTACAGCGCGTACTTCCATGCTTACCGCGCCGCCCCCGTACTCACCGTAGATAGTACACATTTAAACTACGTGGAAGAGCCAGCACATTTTCAGCTGTTGATAGACAGAATTGAGACAATGGCGAGCGGTCACGAGTATTTCAAACTCGCATAACATTTAAATACCCATGCCGTTGTGCTAAAAATCGTTGATAACACTAATTTGGTTGCGTTAATGTCGCAATTCCCCCCTTCGGGCTGGAGTTTTTCTAAGCTTGTCTTCCGAGTCG
>JANMDS010000561.1:0-1773 GCA_031376405.1 Betaproteobacteria bacterium | reverse complement strand
TCCACCAATACGCTGCGCTTACTGCCGCGTTACACCCCAAGGTGCAATAGCGCGAGCGCGAGCGCCGCCGGAATAGCTTGCACGAATAGTATCCGCTTGTTTGCCGTCGCCGCGCCATACAAACCGGCGATCAACACGCAGGCTAGAAAAAATACTTTCACGGAAAAGCCGGCAGCGCCTGCGCCGAGATACAAGCCCCAAAACAACCCTGCTGCGAGAAAGCCGTTGTAGAGCCCCTGGTTAGCGGCGAGCACTTTAGAGGCAGCGGCAAACTCAGGGGTGGTCCCAAACACTTTGCGCGTTCTGGGTTGTTCCCAGAGAAACATTTCCATTACCAAAATGTAGACGTGAAGTAACGCAATGAGCGCGATTAAAACATCAGCAATACGCATGAAGGAGCTCCGTTTGTTTGGAGCCCAAATTATCGCTGCTCCGCTTTTATCTACCTAATTTACTTTGAACACACGTCTCTCTCCAAACGACACCGTTTGGGTTTGAATTTTCCCTTCGCGCACATCGTAAACCGCAATCAGCACGATTGTGCCTTTGCCTTCTGGGAAATTGCGGGTTACGATTTCGTGGTCGATTACGATATTGCCCGCTACCATGCGCTGAATGAGGTGCGCATGTAAGTCTGGCTCGGCGAAGCGCGCGAGCATGCGCGGGCGCATCTCAGCATGGCCGCTTGCAAGCAAAGCGCCGCCAAGTTCGTATTGGCGCGCGTCGGTCGCGTAGGTGGCGAGCAAGGCTTCTATATCCCGTGCGTTGTACGCAGCGAGTTGCCGCTGCACAACGAGAACTGGATCGTTTTCGTTCATATCGCTTATCGCTTTTTTAAAAACCTACGCCTACCAAGAAATGAGTTTTTCGAAAATGGCCGTCGCGGTTTGTCCCACAATATTCACCCCTTTGTCACGGCTGGTTTCGCCGTAAGCGAGCGTTACATCACTTGCGCGCGCACCGCATTTGCGCGCCATAAAGCGCAATAATTCAGCGTTGGCTTTACCATCTACCGGCGGCGCGGCGAGCTTTATTTTGAGCGCGTCGCCATGCGTGCCGATGAGCTCGGTGCGCTTAGCGCCAGGCTGCACGTGCAGGGCGATGACGATACCTTCTTCTGTCTCGCTTAGCCACGGTGCAGGGCTCATTGGTTTGCTACGGCTAGTGCCATCATATCGCCCAACTCCGCCGCGCGCGCGTCCGCTGCTTTTACCGCGGCAACAATGGCTTCTTTAACGTTCGCCGCATCCATCGCTGCCAACGCCGCAGCGGTTGTGCCGCCTTTGCTCGTTACTTTTTCGCGCAATGTAGCAGGCGAATCTTCACTTTTTTGTGCAAGCTCCACTGCGCCCGCAAACGTGGCCAACGCGAATTCGCGCGCTTGCGGCTCGTTAAAGCCTAACGCGCGGGCCGATTGCATGAGCGCTTCGATGAAATAAAACACATACGCTGGGCCGCTGCCGGATACGGCCGTTACCGCATCCAACATTTTTTCGCTCTCGAACCATGCGAAGGTACCCGTAGCCCGCATGAGAGTTTCGGCGTGTTCCCGTGCCATCGAAAGCACGCCTGGCGACGCATACGCGCCGGTGATGCCTTTGCCAATAAGCGCGGGCGTATTGGGCATGGTGCGCACGATGTTGTCGTAGCCGCCCAACCACTTAGAAATTTGTGCGATGCGTACGCCCGCGCAAATGGAGAGCACCAATTGCCCCGATAAATTACCGGCGAGCGAGGCGATGGCGTCTTTTAACGTCTGCGGTTTGGTCGCCA